>JBIKWW010000449.1:0-3120 GCA_044356125.1 Acidimicrobiia bacterium | reverse complement strand
AACCTCTCGCCGGTGCAGGTGGCCCAGGACAGCCTGCCCACCAGGATCGCGTCGGTGCTGCAGTCAACGGGCCTCGATGCCGAACGCCTCGAGCTCGAGCTGACCGAGAACGTGCTGCTGGCGGCGACTGCCGAGTCCCTCGACCGGATCCGGAGGATCCGTCAGTTCGGCGTCGGCTTTGCGCTCGACGACTTCGGCACCGGGTACGCGTCGCTGGGCTATCTCCAGAACTTCTCGTTCGACCGGATCAAGATCGACCGCTCCTTCATCGCCGATCTGGGTACCCGCCCCACGTGCGTGGCGATCGTGCGCGCCGTGACCCAGCTGGCCGGCAGTCTCGGGATGCGCACGACGGCGGAGGGGGTCGAGACGCTCCAGCAGGCGGAGTTCCTGGCCCGCAACGGTGTCAGCGAGCTGCAGGGTTACCTCCTCGGACGCCCGGAGACCGCACCGGCCGCCTTCGAGCGGGCCCACTCGAGGAAGCGGGGCCCCGGGGCGCGCGCGTCGGCGCCGGCACGCGCCATGGCAGAGCCCCTGTCGAGCGCGGTCGGCCGACCCGGCGGCAACTGAACGAGCGGGGCGGGTTCCCCGGGAACGGGTGCCGTCCGGCGCAGCGATCGGGTCGAGGTCATGTGCGGCCGACGGGTGGCACGCCCGGCACTGCGCAGCGTCGGTCGACGGCGGCGGGATCGAGCACGGAGATGACACCCCTTCCGCTCGCCAGCACCCCGTCGCGGACGCCGGCCTGCACCACCCGGTTGGCGGTCTGGCGCACCGTGCCGGCGGCGTGGGCCAGCGTGTCCTGCGACAGGCGGATCGGATCGGGTCCGTAGGCCTCGGCGAGCACGGCGAGGCGGCGCCAGATGCGAATCTCGGCCGGCAGCAGCATCTCGGTCGCGAGCTGGCTCGTGCGGATCACCCGGTCGGCGAGTGCCTCGGTGAGGAACCGGTCGATCCCGGGGAGCTCGTTGCGGAGACGCTGGAAGTCGGACCGCTGCAGGACCAGCGTCTCAGCCGGCTCGAGGGCGCTGACCCTCCCGGTACGGCGGTGTCCCGGACGCAGGAGGGCCAGCTCGCCGACCAGCTCCCCCGGGTTGACGACGCGCAGGACGATCACGCCTCCATCGACCGTCGAGGCCTCGACGGCGAGACGACCCTGCTGGAGGAGGTGCATGGAGTCCCCGCGGTCGCCTTCGTTGAACAGCACCTGACCGCGCCGGAACCGTCGCGGCCGCAGACATCCGACCAGGGCGGCGCGCTCCGTCGCGCCCAGTGCGTCGAGCAGATCCGAGCGCATCGGCTCCGAGGCTAGGCCAGCACGCCGGATGTCACCCGGGAAGTGTCACGTCCGTGACGGTGGCGGCCCGGGCGGCTCGGCATCGTCTCGGTGACCCTTCCACACAAGGAGAAACCGATGCATCTGTTCACCCGAGTCATCCACCTGAAGGCCAGCCCGACCCGTTACGTGCCCTGGGCGGTGGAGGTCACCAACCTCGTCAACGCCGAGACGGGTCTGGGGATGAGCTGCTGGCTCACCCAGTTCGGGGCCCCGCTGGGGTCCCTGGGCTTCACGGCGCTTGCCGCCACCGAGTCCGAGATGGCCGCCGCGTCCGACAAGCTCGCCACCCACGCCGGGTACCTGGGCCTCGTCGAGCGGGGCATGGACATGGATGCCACGGCCGAGGACTCCCTGTGGACCGTGGTGCACGGGTCGCGGCCGGGGCCCTCGCCGGTCGGCGCCATCGGTGTCATGACCACCGCGACCGCCGCCCTCGACCGCTACGCCGACGCCGTCCGCTGGGGGGTCGAGGTGGCCGAGATCGCCGGGTCCGTCACGGGGAGCCCGGTCGCCGTGCTCACCGGCTCCTACGGCGCCATGGGTTCGATGGCGTGGGTCGCCAGCGCTCCCGATCTCGCCACCCACGAGGCCCAGGGCGTCAAGCTCCGGGCCAGCGCCGAGTACTTCGAGGCCATGAAGGGGTCCCGGGGTCTCTTCCTCCCCGGCTCGGGACACGTCGTCCGGACGGTGAAGCTCGTCTGATCGGCGGGCACCGGCGTCGAGCGCGTCGGGCCGGTCGGGCCGGTCGGGCGGGTCGATGCCGCCGGTTCGACCCGCCGGTCCGGACCTCGGCGAACTGCAGGGCGTCGGGCTCGGGATCGGGCGCTGCGGGCTCGTCGGGACGGTCTGTCCTCGAGCGTGACCTGCGAGCGCCCGAGCGAGCCTCGACGCCCGCACTCGGGCACCTACCCTGAGCTCATGCGCGCTGCTGAACCGCTCGGAGGACAGGTTGCTCTGGTCACGGGAGGGGGGAGCGGACTCGGCCTGGCGGTAGCCCGGCGGCTTCATGCCGACGGTGCCACGGTCGTGCTCATGGGGAGGCGGGCCGATGTGCTCGGGGCGGCGGTGGCGTCACTCGGCGACCGTGCGGTGGCCGTCCCCGGCGACGTCACCGACGAGGGCCAGATCCGGGTCGCCGTGGACCGCGCCGAGGAGAGCGGCCGACTCACGATGGCCGTGGCCAACGCCGGCTTCGGGAGCGCCGCGCCGCTCTTCCAGACCACGCTGGAGCAGTGGCGGGCGGTGCTCGACACCAACCTGACGGGCGCGTTCCTCACCATCAAGCACGCCGGCGCGGCCATCGTGGCCGCCGGGGGTGGGGCCGTGGTGGCCGTCTCGTCGATCGCCGGGACCGCCACCCACCGGTACATGACTCCCTACTGCGTCTCCAAGGCCGGTCTGGAGATGCTCGTTCGCAATGCTGCGGACGAGCTCGGGCGGGCCGGTCTGCGGGTCAATGCGGTGCGACCCGGTCTCGTGCCGACCGATGCGACCACGGGACTGCTCGGGGTCCCTGCGATCGTCGCCGATTACCTGGCCCAGATGCCGCTGGGCCGCACCGGGACCGACGCCGAGGTGGCCGAGCTGATCCGCTTCCTGGTCGGCCCCGAGAGCGGGTGGATCACCGGGCAGTGCATCAGCATCGACGGGGGTCACCACCTTCGCCGAGGCCCCGACATCGGCTCGGTCGTCGAGCCCGTGTTCGGCATCGACGCAGCGAGCGGACGGGTCCGGCCCTGACCGGACACGGAGCGTCGGACCCGGAGCCAGGCCCTGAGGGG
>JBIKWW010000448.1:0-3136 GCA_044356125.1 Acidimicrobiia bacterium | reverse complement strand
GCCGGGGTCCCCCTGTCGTTGCCTTCGGCGGGGTCGGTGCCTTCGGCGGGGTCGTTGCCTTCGGCGGGGTCGTTGCCTTCGGCGGGGTCGTTGCCTTCGGCGGGGTCGTTGCCTTCGGCGGGGTCGTTGTCTTCGGCGGGGTCGCGGCCGGTCCCCGGCACGCTGATGGCGGAGCTGGCGGCGGCGTCGTCGCCGCCGGTGCTGCGGCGCTCCTCCGACACTGCCGTGCCGCCCCGTCTGCGCACGGCGCTCGACAACGTGCGCCGGATCCCGTGCCTGGCCCCCCGGGCCGACGTGGTCGTCATGGTCGTCGACGCCTCGCCGTTCACGGATCGCACGGTGCGGAGGCTGGCTTTCGACCTGGACCTCGAGTCCGCCGCCGTCATCGACCTGCGTGACGACGCCGGAGCCGTGCTCGACGGCCGGCTGCTGGCGGTGGTCGCCCGCCGGCGGGCCGCAGGGACGGCCACGCTCGTCGTCGTGAGCCCTGACGGGTCCGGAGGGCCCGGGGCCATCGGGGACCTGAACGCCGACCTGCGACCCAACCAGATCGTGTGCTGCGCCGACGCCGGAGCCACGGCCGACGACATCCGGTCCCTGTCGCGGGCCGTCGGCGGGATCGACGTCCTCGAGGTCAGCGGGATCCGCCACCGGGACAGCACCGTCGGCGGCCCCTGGCATCTGCTCGGCACCGGGATCCCGGTGGCCTCGCTGGACGGTCGCCGCACCTCACCGGCACTGTGGACCAAACTGTCGGGCCTTCCCGCCCGCTCGGGCGCAACCCCCGAGGACCGCCGCTGATGCACCCCTACTCGCGCTTCGCCGTGAGCCTCGTGCTCGCACTGACGATCTGGTCCCCCATGGGCCTGAACGTCGTCCGCGGGCGCACCGACACCGCCAGGGCCCTCGTCGGCTACGTCCTGGCCTACGTCATCGCCCGCATCTGCGTCGGGGGCTTCGACCGGCTGGTGCGGGGGTACCGGGCGTCGATCGCTGTCGTCGAACCCGACCCTGACGTGGTCGACGCCGAGATCGACGAGGGTCGTCCGTCTCGTCGGCAGCCCGACGTCGCCGACGCGACCACGCCGTGAGCGGGCGCCCGGACGGGGTCAGTTGACGAGCAGGGAGAAGCGGCCCTCGCCGTAGCCGTCGATGTGCACGACGAAGTCACGGCGGAACTGGGGGCCGGCCAGGATCTGCTGCACGACCTCGGGCAGCTCGCATGGCAGCTGGTAGGTCTTGCCCAGGCGCAGGTGCGGGGTCGAATCGCTGTTCAGGAAGCGGCTGAGGACGTTCACGACCTCGTGGGCGCACTCGACGTGGTGCTCGGGCATGCCGCCGTTCTTGAGGTCCTCTTCGGCCACGTTGGACGGGACCATCACGATCGCCGCTCCGGCGCGCACGGCGAACTCGTTGTCGTAGATGCACAGGGCATCGACCCGGTCGTCGTCGGTGATGAACTCCTCGACGACCCCGCGGCGCTCACCGTCGAAGTCGAGCCTGGTCTTGGTCTTGTCGACGGATGCTCCCCGCCCGAGCAGCGTCACGAGGACGTCGCGGACGTCCTCCTGGATCGGGACCGGGTAGTGCGCAGGCATGGGACCCTCAGCCTGCTACTTCACGAAGGTGCCGAGGCACTCGGCGAAGTCGTCGGCGGTGAACGGCTTGGCCAGTACGAAGCTGGCTCCGTTGGCGATCGCCTTCTCGCGCATCTCCGGGGTGGTCTCGGAGGTGACGAACCCGAAGGTCACCGCGTTGCCCTGGGCCCGGAGGTTGGCCAGCATCTCGATGCCGGTCATCTCCGGCATGTTCCAGTCCGACAGCACGATGTCGGGCTTCTGGTCGGCGATGGTCGCCAGCCCGAGCGCGCCGTTCTCCGCTTCGATGATCTCGTGACCGTCGAAGCCGGCCTGGCGGATCGTGCGGATGACGATCATGCGCATCGCCCGGGAGTCGTCGACGACGAGGAACTTCATCGTCACGCCTCCTCGTCACCGGGCTCGGCGGCGATGCGGATCCACACCCGGTCGCCGACCTCGGACACGTCCACGTCGGCGACCTGCGGATAGGCGTCGGTGCCGAGATCACCGACCCGGGGCAGGCCGAGCTCGCGGACGCCGGGCAGCAGCGACTTCATGGCGCCGGCGGTCATGTTGGTGAGCTCGGCGAGGGCGTCGTCGACGTCGGACTCCGTGATCTCCTCGGGCTCGATGCCGAACATGACGGCGGCGACCCGCTTCACGGCCCCCTGGGTGGTCCGCAGGGTCACCTCGGCCCGCAGCTGCTCTCCGTTGATGTCGATGGAGGCGATCACCGGGTCGGGATCGTCGACGATCCACTCCTCGCCCGGCAGCAGGAAGGGTTCGATGACCTGGCGGAAGGCGTCGCGCACGGCAGCTTCATGGATGGTGGTCACAGGGTGTTCTCGCTCGCTGGAGGTTCGATGGGGAGGTTCGGTCGGGAGGATCGGCCGGGAGGATCGGCCGGGAAGGTGGGCCGGCCCGTCAGGCCAGCCGGTCGGGGGTCTGGTACACGAAGGTGCGTCCCACTTCGCGGCGCACGTAGGCGCTGTCGATGTTGAGGGTGGTCTCGCTCGATCCGAGGAACAGGAAGCCGCCGGGCTTCAGGATGTCCCGCCGGATCCGCTCGAGGATCTTCCGCTTCACGTCGGGCGCGAAGTAGATGAGCACGTTGCGCAGGAACACGACGTCGCAGCGGGGCATGCTCGGCCAGTTCTCCACCAGGTTCAGCGTCCTGGACTCGATGAGCGAGCGGAGCTCCTGCTTCACCACCCAGTCCTGACCCTGCTGGGTGAAGAACCGGGTGAGGTACTTGGCCGGGAGGCCGCGGTTCACCTCGAGCTGCGTGTAGCGGCCCTCCTTGACCCGGGAAATCATCGACGGCGACAGGTCGGTGGCCACCATCCGGAAGCGCCCGCCCTTCATCAGGTCGGGGTACTTGTCGATCAGGCTCAGGATGACCGTGTAGGGCTCCTGGCCGCTCGACGCCGCCGCACACCAGACCGACAGCGTCTGGCTCTTCTGGAGGATCTCGGGCACGAGCACGTCGGCGAAGGCGTGGAACGGATGCACGTCCCGGAAGAAGGAGGTCTCGTTCGTCGTCATGGCGTCGATGA
>JBIKWW010000447.1:0-3138 GCA_044356125.1 Acidimicrobiia bacterium | reverse complement strand
GGCGGCCCGCAGTTCATCGAGGGCGCGGAGGAACCCGCGGTTGGAGGGGTGGCGCCAGCGGACGTAGCCCGATCCCCTCCAGCCCGCTCCCCGGAGCCGGTCGAGGCCCCGGTGGTACCCCACCCGGGCGTAGGCGTAGCGCTCGACGGGATCGCGGCCGACGCGCGCCAGTTGGGCCCAGGCGTCCAGGCACCGTGGCTCGGCGGCCACGACGGCGCCCAGCGCGGCTCGGCGGCGGTCCGGATCGGACTCTCCCAGCGCCGACTGCA
Organism: Acidimicrobiia bacterium; assembly: GCA_044356125.1. Taxonomy (GTDB): domain Bacteria; phylum Actinomycetota; class Acidimicrobiia; order Acidimicrobiales; family JANYDT01; genus JBIKWW01. The sequence goes on along the minus strand of JBIKWW010000447.1, from coordinate 2,869 downwards.
GCGCGCTGGCCAACGGCTCGGGCTCGGGGTCGAGAACGGTCTCGGGGATCCCCGTGGTCAACGTCACCGGTCGGTCGCTCACGGTTCCCATCGTCGCAGACCAGACTGGCCGACGATGCCGCTCAGCCATCAGATCGACGCCGTCCTGTTCGACGTCGGCGGCGTCCTGCTCGTGCCGCACCCTCGCTACCTGCGGACCGTGGCGGGACGCTTCGGTCTGGAGGCCCACGACCACCTCTGCGTCCGGGGCCACTACCGGGGGGTGCGGGCCATGCACGAGCACTCCCGGGAGCAGGACCACTGGCCCACCTACCATCGGGCGCTGGCCCAGCAGCTCGGAGCCGATGATGACGTCGCGCCAGCCCTGGCCGAGGCCCTGCACGAGGCCATGTCCTCCCGGTCCGCCGCCGACCGATGGTGGACCTTCGTGCTGCCCGGTGCCGTCGAGACGCTCCGTGAGCTGCACCGGCGGGGCGTTCCGGTGGGCATCGTGAGCAACGCCGACGGCCGCGTGGCCGACGACCTCGCAGCCACGGGCGTGTGCTCGGTGGACGGCTCGTCAGGGGTCCCGGTGTCGGTGATCGTGGACTCGGGCGTCGTCGGGGTGGCCAAGCCCGACCCGGCGATCTTCGAACCCGCCCTGGCGGCACTGGCCACGCCGGCCGGCGGCCGGTCGGTGGCACGAGGGCGCGTGGCCTACGTGGGCGACACCGTGCGCAACGACGTCATCGGGGCCAGAGCCGCCGGGTTGGTGCCGGTGCAGCTCGACCCGCTCGGCCTGCACCGTGACGGGGACCACACCCGCATCGCCGACCTCACCGATCTGCTCACCTGGTTCTGACGCACGGTCGCGGGTCGGGTTCCGGACCGGACCGCCGATCGACCGCTCCGACGTCGCCTTCGGCAATGTTCGGACAAATGCTGACGAGTGCGCGATCGGAAGTCGGGAACTCCCTGCGTGGTGGGTTCATGTGGGCAATGATCCTCTAGGATCCGAAATGTCAGAGCTTTCGACGGTCGAGAGCTGCCAGGCACGAGGAGGCACCCGTGGACGACGTCCGCGTCGGGTTGTTCCTGACCAACCAGCACGTCCCGGGAACGGACCTGGCAGGCGCCGTGCAGGACCAGCTGGCGCTCGTCCGGGCGGTTCGCGACCGGGGCTGGGACAGTGTCTGGGCCGGTCAGCACTACCTGCCCGACGGCATGGCCATGCCCCAGTGCGTACCGTTCGTGTCCCGACTGGCCGCCGACGCCGGGGACATGCAGGTTGGGATCGGCATCCTGCTGCTCGCCCTCCACAACCCGCTCGACGTGGCGGAGACGTGGGCGTCGATCGACGTCATCACCGGGGGGCGGCTCGTGTTCGGCGTGGGCCTGGGCTACCGGACCGTGGAGTACGACGCGTTCGGGATCGACGCCCGCACCAAGGTGTCCCGGTTCGAGGCCAACCTCGATCTCGTCACCCGGCTCTGGGCGGGTGAGACCGTCGACGCCGACCTTCCGTGGTGCCGACTCCGGGGTGCCCGGCTGAACGTCCTGCCGGTCCAGCGTCCGCGGCCGCCCGTGTGGATGGCGGCCAACGCCCATCCGGCGGTCGACCGGGCGGCACGGCTGGCGGACGCGTGGTTGATCAACCCGCACGCCACGGTCGCCACGATCGCCGAACAGGTCGACCTCTTCCGGGCCTCACGCGTTCGGGCCGGGCTTCCGCCGGCCAGGACGATGCCTGCCATCCGCGAGGTCTACTGCGCCCCGACCCGGGCCCGGGCGATCGAACTCGCCGGGCCGTTCCTGGCGCGGAAGTACGGGCACTACGCCGACTGGGGACAGGACAAGGCCCTGCCCGGCCAGGAGGACTTCCGGATCCCGTTCGAGGAACTGGAGCAGGGCCGCTTCGTGATCGGGTCCCCCGACGAATGCCTCGAGCAGCTGCTCCCCTGGCGGGACCGCCTCGGTGTGGACCACTTCGTGATCCGCACGGACTGGATCGGCATGCCCCCCGATGTCGCGCTGCAGTCGATCGACCTCCTCACCAGCGAGGTGATCCCGGTCCTGCGGGCCCGCCCGTGAACCCCGGCCTGACGGTGGTTGGGGCGGCTCCCCCCGGGCCGCGTTACGGTCGGGTGCATGCCCGACTCCATCGCCATCATCGCCAAGCTCACCGCCGTCGAAGGCCGACGTGACGACGTCGTGGAGGTGATGCGCTCCATGGTCGACGCCGTGAACGCCGAGGCGGGAACGACCGTGTACGCCCTCCACGTGCAGGCCGACGACGACGTCACCATCTGGTTCTACGAGCGCTACACCGACGACGCCGCGCTCGTCGCCCACGGCACCTCCGATGCCATGAAGGCCAGCGGTCCCCGCCTGAAGGGCCTGCTCGCCGGCCGACCGGAGATCATCCGACTGTCGCCCGTCGCCGCCAAGGGGGTCTGAGGTGAAGATCGTCGTCGACTTCGACCGCTGCCAGTCCAACGCCCTGTGCCAGAGCGCCGCGCCCGGCGTGTTCGAGGTGCGCGACGACGGGTTCCTCTACATCCTCCAGGAGGAGCCCGGCGAGGAACTGCGGGCCCAGGTCGAGGAAGCCGCCCGTCTCTGTCCCACCCAGGCCATCACCATCACGGACTGAACCTTGGCGGCGGTTCTCATCGTCGGTGCCTCGCTGGCGGGGCTGCGGACGGCCGAGGGGCTCCGCTCGGCCGGGTTCGACGGCACCATCACGGTCATCGGCGACGAGCCCGGTCCGCCCTGCGACCGTCCTCCGCTGTCCAAGCAGTTCCTCGCCGGCTCATGGGATGTCGGGCGGATCGCCCTGCGTGTGCCCGATGACGTCGAGCTCCGCACCGGCGTGCGAGCCGTCTCGCTCGAC
>JBIKWW010000446.1:0-3144 GCA_044356125.1 Acidimicrobiia bacterium | reverse complement strand
GACCACCTGCCCGACCACCTGCCCGACCACCTGCCCGACCACCTGCCCGACCACCTGCCCGACCACCTGCGCCCCATCGACGACCGACCGCTCCACACCGACGACCTGCCCCCGCTGCCCACCCGCGACCGGCGCATCCCGGCCACCGCCTGGATCGAGGCCCCGGCCCGTCTGCTGGACCTCGGCGACGGCCTGGACCTCGGCGGCGGCCTGCACCCCGGCGACGGCCCGGACACTGGGCGCGACCCGGACCGGACCGGCGGGCCGGTGGCCATGTACAAGCGGCGCATCGGCGACTGGCTGCTGTGGCGGGCCGGGCCGGCCTCCGGGGCCGACGCCCGCTACGGAGCCGTCCACGCCGCGGACCTCACGCGCATCGTCGAGTTCCGGCTCTGGGCCGACGGAACAGGCGTGGGCGAGGGACCCGACGGCTCGACCCACGACCGCTTCCGCACGTGGAAGGAGTCCCTGCTGGCCGACTCCGGCCGGGCCGTGCGCCGGAGGCCGGCATCGTGATCGGGCGCGCATCGCATCCCTCCGGGCACCACTCGGGCCTCGTCGGCCAGCTGCTCGTCAGCCCGCCCGCCCTCGGCGACCCCAACTTCCGCCACCGGGTCGTGCTCGTGCTGGCCCACCAGCCCGAGGGGGCCTTCGGCCTGGTGCTCAACGAACCGACCTCCGTCGGCATCGAGACGCTGCTCGACGACATCCCCGCCTGGATCGGGCGCTGCTGTGCTCCCGCGGTGGTGTTCAAGGGAGGGCCGGTCGACCCCTCGACGGTCGTCGCCCTCGGCCGCCCCACACCCGGGGTCCCGGCACCGTGGGCGTGGCTGCTCGACGCCGTCGGCACCGTCGACCTGGAATCGGACCCGGCCGACGTCGATGGCCTGCACGACGTCCGGATCTTCGCCGGGTACGCCGGCTGGGGCCCCGGTCAGCTCGACGGCGAGCTGGCCGTCGGCGGCTGGTACGTCGTGCCCGCCGAACCCGGTGACGCGTTCACCGAGCAGCCCGACCGGCTCTGGGCGTCGGTGCTGCGGCGGGCCGGCGGCGAGGTCGCCCTCGTCTCCACCCACCCCACCGGCGACATCTGGAACTGACCGGCCGGACTGACGAGCCGGAACGGACCGCTACACCCCGACGGGGGCAGGAACCGGGAGCGGATCCCCGCAGCCCGAGCACACGACGTCACCGGAGCGCACGACGCAGCCCCGTACGGCCCGGCCCGTGGCCCGCCCGGCCGAGCAGCCCACGCGCAGCATGGCCGTCAGCCCGCAGGAGCGGCAGCGCAGCAGCACGCCGTAGCGCCCGCGCTCGAGGTCGAACGACGAGCCCCGGCACCGACGGCAGGGCCCGGCGCCGAGGACCCGGTGGACGGCCGACGGGACGACGCTCACGAACGCCCCGCCGGGCTCCCCGGGGCCGTGCCTGCGGCACCGCCCGACCGGGGGCGGATGGCCCGGGCCGACGCCTCGGCCAGCGACACGGCGTCGTCCACCAGGGACAGGCCGCCGTCCCAGAACGCCGGGTCGGCCAGGTCGCAGCCCACCCGGGCGGCGAGCGCCTCGGGCGACTCGGACCCGCCGGCGGCGAGCAGGCCCAGGTAGCGGTCGGCGAACCCGGGGCCCTCCAGCGTGCTGCGGTGGTACACGGCCAGCGCCAGCAGCTGCCCGAAGGCGTAGGCGTAGACGTAGCCGGGCACGTGGATGAGGTGCGGGATGTAGCTCCACCAGGTCCGGTACCCGGGGGTGATCTCCACGACGTCGCCCAGCATCTCGGCCTGCGTGCGCTCCCAGAAGCCGTTCAGCACCTCGATGGAGGCCTCCCCCTCCGAGCGGCGGTGACGGTGGGCGAGGTCCTCGAAGCGGAACATGGCGACCTGCCGGAACACCGTGGCGATGTGGCCTTCGACGTGCTCGGCGAGCAGCGACAGCCGGGCCGCGGGGTCGTGCTCGAGCCCGAGCAGCCGGCCGAAGGTGACCTCCTCCCCGAACACCGACGCCGTCTCGGCCACGGTGAGCGGCGTCATCGTGTGGAAGATGCCCTGACGGCGACCGAGATCGAAGTGCACGCCGTGCCCGAGCTCGTGGGCGAGGGTCAGGACGTCGCGCCGGGTCGCCGACCAGTTGATGAACACGTAGGGGCGCAGGTCGGGGACGGCGGGCGAGCAGTAGGCCCCGCCCCGCTTGCCCGGGGTGGCCCGGGCGTGCACGCGTCGCTCGGTGAAGAAGTCCCGGGCGGCGTCGGCCAGCGTCGGGGAGAACGAGCGGTAGGCGTCGAGCACCAGCTCGACGGCGTCGGCCCACGTCACCGGGACATCGTCGGCGGCGGTGAACGAGGCGTAGCGGTCGTGGTCCGCGAGGCGGTCGAGACCGAGCGCGTCGCGCTTGGTCGCGTACCAGCGGTGCACGATGTCGAAGCGGCCCGTGACGGCCTCGACGAGCGCCTCGACCGATGCGTCCGAGGCCTGGTTGGCCAGGTTCCGCGACGACACCCAGGTCGGGTAGCGGCGCAGGCGGTCGTCGACGGCCTTGTCGGCGATCACGGTGTTGTAGAGGAACGTCCGCGTGCGCAGGCCCGGGGCGAGGGCCTCGGTGATCCCGGCTGCGGCCAGGCGCCGGACCTCGCGCTCGGGCGAGTGCAGGCGGCTCAGGGCGGCGTCCAACGACAGTCGGGGACCGGCGTCACCGACGTCGATGCTCAGCGCGCTGATGAGTTCGTCGAAGAGGCGGGCCCAGGCCGACACGCCGGTGACGCTCTTCTCCGCCAGCACCCGCTCCTCGGGCTCGGCGAGGAGGTGGGGGCGACTCATCCGCAGGACCCGGAGGTGGTGGGCGCAGAACGACAGGCCGGGATCGGCGAGCAGCGCGTCGGCCCGGTCGTCGGGCACCGTGGCCCATTCGAGGGCCACGAAGACGAGGTCGTTGCCGATGGCCGCCACGCGCTCGTCGACGTAGGCGACACGGGCGCCGCGGTCCTCGTCGCCGGTCGCCGTGGAGTGGTCGAGGTGGGCGAAGGTCTGCGCCCGCTCGAGCAGGTCGGTCACCTCGGCCACGTCGTGCATGAGACCGGCCAGGGCGTCGGCGTCGAGCCCGGCCACGCGGCCCCGGAACCCGGCCAGCGCCGAGGCCCCGGCGGCGGCCC
>JBIKWW010000445.1:0-3152 GCA_044356125.1 Acidimicrobiia bacterium | reverse complement strand
GTCGGCCGCCTCCATCCCGAGCAGCGCGCCGATGCTCATGGCGCCGGCCGACTCGCCGAACACCGTCACCCGGGCGGCGTCGCCGCCGAAGGCACCGATGTTGCGCCGCACCCACCGCAATGCCTCGATCTGGTCGAGCAACCCGGCCACCCCGGAACCCTCGGCGTCGTCGAGGTGCAGGAAGCCGAGAGCGCCGAGGCGGTAGTTGAGCGTCACCACCACGGTGTCACCCCGGCTGGCAAGGGCGGCCCCGTCGTAGGCGGGCAGGGAGCCGGACCCGGACAGGAAGGCACCCCCGTGGATCCAGACGAGCACCGGGAGGCAGGCGCCCGGATCGGGTGTCCACACGTTCAGCGTCAGGCAGTCCTCGCTCTGCGGCGCAGGCTCGCGCCGGCCGAGGGAATCGAGGAAGGAGGGCGTCTGGGGGGCGTGCGGGCCGCAGGCCGAGGCATCCCGGACGCCCGGCCAGCCGCCGTGGGGCTCAGCGGGCAGGAAGCGGCGGTGCCCGACCGGGGGCACGGCGTAGGGGATGCCGAGGAAGGCGGTCACGCCGGGCCGGGGACGGGTTCCCCGGAGCGAGCCGATGGGGGCGTCGAGCTCGGGAGCGGCCATCACGGCCACGCTACCCACTCGCACGCCACCGGCCGCCCGGGGCTTCTAGCCTCCCGCCCGTGGCCCCGTCCCGTCCGACCCCGTTGTCCGCCCGTGCCCGCCTGGCCGTCGCCGAGTGGCGCACCGGTCTCGTGCAGCGCGGCTGGGAACGGGCCCAGCAGTGGGGTGCCATCGGTCCGCACCACCGGCGGGCCCAGCGGTTCGGAGCCTTCGGAGCGGGATCGATCATCTGCTTCCCGTGGGTCTCGCTCTACGGAGAGCGCTGGATGCGCATCGGCTCGGGGACCATGATCGCCGCCTACTGCACCCTGTCGGTGGGCATGAGCGACGACCAGGTGATGCTGAGCGACCCGGTGCTCACCATCGGGGACCGGTGCCTCATCGGCAAGGGCACGGGCATCGTCGCCCACTGGGGCATCGAGATCGGCGACGACGTGTTCACCGGTCACCACTGCTACATCACCGACCAGAACCACGGCTACGAGGACATCACCCGCCCCATCGGCGCTCAGTCGATGCCCGAGCAGCCGGTTCGGATCGGATCGGGATCCTGGCTCGGGCACGGGTCCGTGGTGCTACCGGGCGTGACGATCGGGGAGCACGTGACCGTCGCCGCCGGCTCCGTCGTGACCCGCGACGTGCCGTCCTTCAGCGTGGTCGGGGGTTCCCCGGCGAGGGTCCTGCGCCACCACGACGGCACCGACTGGGTCAAGGGTGCGCCGCCGGGCGGAGCGTGACGCTCAGCCCTCGAGGGCGTCGTGCACCGACCACGTGGTCGCCGTGACCGTCAGCGCACGGATCAATGCGTTGGTCCAGGTGATGCGCCCCTCGTGACGGTCCATGGACACGGCATGTGGAGTGAGACCCCGGACACGGGGTGGGAGCTCCAGCTGGACGCCCGCCAGACGGGGGACGTTCACCGGATTGTGGGGGTGCTGGCCGGCGAGATCGGCCGGGATCGCCTCGAGGTCGTCGACCACGTGGAAGTCGGGCAGCTCGAGGCGCAGATGACGGCCGAGATGGGAGGCCAGGTGGCGGTTGCGTCCGCCCAGCAGCATCGAGGTCCACAGGCCCTCGCGGCCGTAGCCGTGGACGGCGACCACGGCGTCCACGTGGTCGAGGAACGAGGCGAGCGACTCCGAGTCCTCGCTGCGCACCCGGCTCGAGGCCACGTGGTGGCGCATCGGGTAGGGCTGGCGCACGACGTAGAGCGACGACCCCGACCGCTCGGCGGCCACCGCCGCGATCTCGTCGGTCATCCGCTCCAGGTTCCCGCCGTGGAACGCCATGAAGCCGAACCGGGATCGCAGGACGACCTCCTCCTCGACACCGGGCTGGGCGAGGAGCTCGGCGAAGCGCATGGCCCCAGTCTGGCCCCGCGCGGCCCGTTGCGGTGAAGATCGGGGCCATGACCGCCACGTTCGAGAACCTGCTGCTCGACCACCGTGACGACGGAGCCATCGCCGTCGTGACCATGAACCGCCCCCGGAGGCTGAACGCCATGACGGCCGGGCTCGTCCAGGACCTCCACGACTGCATGGGCATGCTGGCCGGCGATCCCGCCGTCCGCGCCGTCGTCCTGACCGGTGCCGGCCGCGGCTTCTGCGCCGGGCTCGACCTCACCGGGTACGGGACCATGCCCCGATCCGACAGCTACGGCAAGGTCCCCAACGGCATGCGCGTGCAGCAGCACATCGCCGGGCTCGTCCCCCGGCTGCGGTCCATGCCCAAGCCCGTGATCGCCGCCGTCAACGGCCCCGCCGCCGGCGGTGGACTCGCCCTGGCCCTCGCCAGCGACGTCCGCGTGGCCGGACGGTCGGCGAAGTTCAACGTCGCCTTCGTCCGCATCGGGCTCTCCGGCGGCGACATCGGCGTCTCCTGGCTGCTTCCGCGCCTCATCGGCGCCTCCCGGGCCTTCGAGCTCCTCCTCACCGGCCGCATCGTCGGGGCCGAGGAGGCCGACCGGCTCGGCCTGGTGAGCCGGCTCGTCGACGACGACGCCGTGCTCGAGACCGCGCTCGACATCGCCCGCCTCACCATCGCCAACAGCCCCTACGGCGTGTGGATGACCAAGGAGGTCATGTGGAGCCAGCTCGAGATCGGTTCCATGCAGGCCGGGATCGACCTCGAGAACCGGACCCAGATCATGACGAGCCAGACCACCGATCACCTCGAGGCCATGCAGGCCTTCCTGGAGAAGCGCGACCCCGCGTTCCGGTTCGGCTGATCGTCGTCGGCGATGCCGCCGGGGCCCCCGCGATTGCCGCTGACCGGCCGGGTCCCGGTAGGTTCCTGGCACCCCGAGACCCCAGGATGCAGGGAGGCCCATCCCCGTGAGCACCGAGACGACGACCGACCACGCCCAGCTCATCGACCGGCTCTGCGACGAGCTGCTCGCCGAGCACCCACCGGCGTCGACCCCGGCACGGGAGTTCCTCGGCGCCCAGTTCGACAAGGGGCTCGCCTGGGTCCAGTTCGACGTCGGCTACGGCGGCCTCGGGCTGTCGCCCCGGTACCAGAGCCAGGTCGACCTGCGGCTC
>JBIKWW010000070.1:0-11180 GCA_044356125.1 Acidimicrobiia bacterium | reverse complement strand
TCCCGGCCCGCCGCAGGGCCTCGGCGATGGCGATCCCGCCGAGGTCGGAGGCGCTGAAGGAGGCCAGGCCGCCCTGCATCCGGCCGATCGGGGTACGGGCTCCGGCGACGATGACCGATCCGGGCATGAGGGCTCCTTCCCACGGACGCCCGTCGTGGGCGATGAGCCCAGTCTGGCCGACGGGAACGGCCCGGTCGACCCCGGGCGAGACCGGCGGCCCGTCTGACCAGCTGAATGAAAACACTGAATATTCAACCGATACCCTGCATACATGCACGCCATCCTCGAGGCCATCACCGCCGGTGCCACCGGTGCCGAGCTCGCCGCCGTCCCCCTCCCGGAGTCGACCCGGGCCGTCGTCGTGCGGCGGGAGGACGCCGCCATGTTCGAGGGCCTGGCCTCGAGCGAGAAGGATCCGCGCCGGTCGCTGCGCCTGACCGAGGTGCCCCTGCCCGAGCTCGCGCCCGACGAGGCCTACGTGGCCGTCATGGCGAGCTCGATCAACTTCAACACGGTGTGGTCGTCGATCTTCGAGCCGGTGCCGACCTTCGGCCTGGTCGACCGCCTGGCCCGGGAGAGCGAGTGGGGCCGTCGCCACGCCCTGCCCTACCAGGTCGTGGGTTCCGACGGCGCCGGCGTGGTGCTGCGGGTGGGCTCGGCCGTGCGGAACTGGAAGCCGGGCGACCGCGTGGCGATCCACTGCAACTACGTCGACGACCAGGACCCGTCGGCCCACAACGACTCCATGCTCGGCGCCAACCAGCGCATCTGGGGCTACGAGACGAACTTCGGCGGCCTGGCCGACATCTCCCTCGTCAAGGCCAACCAGCTCATGCCCAAGCCCCGCCACCTCACCTGGGAGGAGTCGGCGGTCAACGCCCTGTGCAACTCCACCAGCTACCGGATGCTGGTGTCGCGCAACGGGGCGGGGATGAAGCAGGGCGACGTCGTGTTCATCTGGGGGGCCACGGGCGGCATCGGCGGCTACGCCGTGCAGTACGTGCTGAACGGGGGCGGCACCCCGGTCGGTGTGGTGTCGAGCCCCCAGAAGGCCGAGTTGCTCCGGGAGCTCGGATGCGAGGCGGTCATCGACCGCCGGGCGGGCAACTACCGGTTCTGGAAGGACGCCAACACTCAGGACGAGAGCGAGTGGCGGCGCCTCGGGGGTGATGTGCGCAGGCTCGTCGGCGAGGACCCCGACATCGTCTTCGAGCACCCCGGCCGCCAGACCTTCGGCGCCTCCGTGTACATGGCCAAGAAGGGGGGCACGATCGTCACCTGCGCAGCGACGAGTGGCTACATGATGGAGTTCGACAACCGCCACCTGTGGATGAAGCTCAAGCGCATCGTGAGCTCCCACTTCGCGAACTACGCCGAGGCGTGGGCGGCGAACAAGTTGATCGCGCAAGGGAGAATCCAGCCCCTGCTGTCGGCGGTGTACCCGCTCGAGCAGACCGGTGAGGCGGCCTACCAGATCCACCACAACCTGCACGAGGGCAAGATCGGAGTGCTGTGCATGGCGCCCGAGGAAGGCCTCGGCATCGACGACCCCGAGTTCCGGGCCAAGGTCGGCGAGGACCGCATCACGCTCTTCCGGCGGCACGCCGGGTAGGGGTTCGGTCGGCGGCACGCCGGGTAGGGGTTCGGTCGGCGGCACGGTCACTGCTCCGGCGGTGCACCGCCCTCGGCCGTGCGCCGGGCGACGAACTCGTCGAGCTCCTCGCGGATGGCAGCGTCGATCGGCGGCGGCTCGAAGTCGCGCAGCCATTCCTGCCAGACCCGGTGGGCGCGGGCGGCGGCGTCGGCACCGCCGTCCTCCACCCACTGCGGCTGGGTTCGCCGGGTGAAGACGAGGGGCTCGTGGAACGCCGTCTCGAAGCGGGCCAGGGTGTGGTCGGCGCCGAAGAAGTGCCCGCCCGGCGCCACGGTCGCGATGGCCCCGCCGGCCAGCTCGTCGTCGTCGAAGGGGATCGGCTGCATGGACTCGGCGAGGAACCCGAGCACCTCGACGTCGAGCACCAGCTTCTCGTAGGAGGCAGTGAGCCCACCCTCCTGCCAGCCGGCGCTGTGGATCACCAGGTCGGCCCCACCCAGCACGCATCCCATGAGCGACAGCATCGTCTCCGACGCGCCCTGGGCGTCCTCGGTGGGCGAGCTGCTGGCTCCCTGGCTGCGCCACGGCACGCCGAGATGGCGGGCGAGCTGTCCGCTGGCGATGGCGGCCCGGACGGTCTCGGGCGTGCCGAAGGCCGGGGCACCCGAGCGCATGTCGACGTTCGAGGTGAACGCCCCGTAGACGACCGGGGCCCCGGGCCGGACCGCCTGGGCCAGGGCGATGGCGGCCACGGCCTCGGCGTGCTGGAGCACGAGCGCCCCGGCCAGGCTGGCCGGGGCCATGGCCCCCGCCAGGGTGAAGGGCGTCATGATCACGGCCTGTCCGGCGCGGGCGCCGTCGATGATGCCGCGGGCCATGGGCACGTCGAGCTGCCGGGGCGAGTTCGTGTTGATGTTGGTCCACACGTGGGGTTCGGACTCGAACGTGTCGCGGTCGATGCCGTGGGCGATGCGGACCATCTCGAAGACGTCCTCGGTCTGGGCCGTCCCCCGTGCGCTGAAGTAGCTGGCCTTGTCGCTGAGCACGAGCGCGGCGCGGGCCATGGGCAGGTGCCGCACGGGAACGGGAACGTCCTGGGGTTCGACGGACGGGCACGTGCCGTGCAGCACGTCGCAGTGCTGGGTCAGGCGGGTGAGGTCCTCGAGGTCGGCCAACGACCCTGGCCGCCGGCCCCGGGTGCGGTCCGACGCGTAGGGCGGGCCGGCGACGGGGAGGAAGTGGATGCGGCCGGTGCCGAGCTCGAGGTCCCGGGCCGGGTTCCGGGCCCGGATCGTGAAGCTCGACGGCGCCGTGGCGATGAGCTCGGCCGTCAGCTCGGCATCGAGACGCACGAGCCGTTCGTCGCGGTCGACGACGGCCCCGGCAGCGGCGAAACGGTCGAGGGCCTCGGGCAGCAGCACGCGCAGGCCCGAGTGCTGCAGGACGCCCAGGGCTCGCTCGTGCAGGTGCGCGACCTGGTCGTCGCTCAGGATCCGGGCGCCTCCCCAGGGGTTGCGCACGATGCGGCGAGCGTCGGCCGACCGGACGGTCCGGGTGTCCCGGGGCTCACCCCGGCGCCGGCCCCGGCGCCCCTGCTGCTGCATCGTCACGTCGCTGAGGCGGCGTTGTACTCGGCGAGCAGTTCGTTGCGGTAGCTGTGGGTGGCGTCGAAGCGCGACATCAGGTACGGGCCCGACTGCATCGGTGGGTACCTGGCCCCCTCGCCCACGCACGACGGCAGGCACTCGATCCACGCGTGGTACGGCGGCGTCACGAACAGCGGCATGGAGTAGCGGTCGCGCCCGACCGGGTTCACCACCCGGTGCGGGTTGGACACCCAGCGGTCGTTGGTCCAGATGGCCATGAGATCGCCCACGTTCATCACGAGGAGGTCGTCGGGCACGTGCACGTCGATCCAGTCGCCGCCGCGCTGCATCACCTGCAGCCCGCCCACGCCGTCGTCGGCCAGCACGGTCAGCGACCCGTAGTCGGTGTGCGCGCCGCAGCCGAGCTGACCGGCCTCGGGCGTGACGCGGTCCTGGGGCGGGTAGTGGATCAGGCGCAGGTTGTACAGCACGTCGCCCATCTCCAGCAGGGCTCCCGGCGGACGGCCCAGGGCCATGGCCATGGCCCGCTGGGCGCGCTCGGCGGCCCGCACGGCCTGGGCCCGGTAGGCGTCGAAGGCGGCCCGGAACCCGACGACGTCGGGCATCTGGTTGCGGCCGTGCAGAGGCGTGCCGGCGATCACGTCGGGATGGTCGTCGGGATGGTCGGGGCCGGTGTCGAGCGTCTCCTTGAGGTCGCCGGCCATGGTGTTGGCGTCGTCGAGCGCCTCGGCGGCGATGCCGACGTAGCCCCGGTGGGCGTTGGAGTTGGCGATCGACAGGCGCTGCTTCTCAGCGGCGGGCAGCGAAAAGAATGCGCGCATACGGTCGAGCATCGCCGCCTTGATGTCGGGCTCGACACCGTGGTTGGCGAGCAGCACGAAGCCCGTGTGGCACAGCAGCTCGTCGAGACGGGCGGCGCCGCCGGCGGCCTCCGGACCAGAGGGCGTGTCGGAGGTGAACGGGGCGAGATCGATGACGGGCAGCTCGCTCATGACCCCAACCATAGGGACCGGTTGTTTCCGCCGCGTGACGACCGCCGGACCAATCCGGACGCGCCTGAAACGCGCGCTTCACAGATCGGCAACGGGAAGGTGACCTCGGCATCGGACGATCTCGCACATGTCACCCCGCCCCTCCCCACGAACCCGGGCCCTGCGGTCCCGGTCCCGCCGCCTCGGCGCCGTCCTGTGCGTCGGCGCCCTCACCTTCGCCGTCGCCGCCTGCGGTAGCGACAGCGATTCGACCGACACCACGGCCGCTCCGGTCGAGACGGCCGCTCCTGTCGAGACCGAGGCCCCGGTCGACCCCGCCGCCATGGTCGAGACCACGATGGCGGCTGCCGTGGAGACGTCGGCCGCGGCGGCCGTCACGGCTCCCAAGCTGGCCATCGTCTACTCCGCCGAGTTCAAGGACGGCTCCTGGGGCGAGGCGGCGCTCACCGGTGCCGAGGCACTCAAGGCCGCTGGGGTGATCAGCGACTTCGCGTCGCAGGAGAACGTGGCCCCCGGGGCGGACGGCGAGCGGGCCCTTCGCTCCTACGCCGAACAGGGCTACAACCCGATCATCGCCCACTCCTTCAACTACGGCGACGACGTGAAGAAGGTGGCCAAGGACTTCCCTGACACGATCTTCGTGTACGCCGGTGGCTTCGGCGACGTCGCCGGCAACGTCGGTGACTACTCGCAGCCCTTCTACCAGGCGTCCTACCTGCAGGGCATCGTGAGCGCAGGGGCCACCGAGAAGGGCCAGGTGGCCGGAGCGGCGGGCTTCGACATCCCGGTCTGCCGGGGCATGTTCAACGCTTTCCTCGAGGGCGCCAAGCTGGTCCGCCCCGACACGACGGGAAGCTTCGTCGCCGTCGGCGACTGGTACGACGTGCAGAAGGCCAAGGAGGCCGCCCTCGGCCAGGCCGACAAGGGAGCCACCATGTACATCGGATGCGGCCAGGCTCCGACCTTCGGCCAGATCGAGGCCACCAAGGACCGCGGCGGCGTGGCCAACGGCTACGTGGGCGACATGAGCGGCCTGGGCGAGACCGTCGTCGCCTCGTTCCAGTGGAAGCTCGACAAGGTCTTCGCGCTGATGGTCGCCGACGTCGTGGCCGGCAAGAAGGAGGCCCGCTACTACGAGGTGCCCCTCAAGGACGGCGGCATGGACGTGGTGGTCAACCCGGCCTGGGACGCCAAGCTCTCCGCCGAGGTCAAGGAGATGTTCACCAAGAAGCTCGAGGAGATCCGCTCCGGAGCCTTCGAGGTGCCCTTCAAGGGCACGGAGTGAGCCCCGGCCGAGCTATCCCGAAGCCCCCACCTGACCTCTCAGCGACCTTCCCGAACCTCTCGACCACCTCCCCGAACCTCTCACCATGACCACCACCGACGCGGGCTGTCCGGAGCGGATCGACGCCGTCCGGACGGCCCCGTCGGTCGTCATGAGGGGCATCGACCGTCGCTTCGGCCCGACCGTCGCCCTCGACGGCGTCACCCTGACGTTGCGGCCTGGTGAGGTGCACGCCGTCCTGGGCGAGAACGGGGCGGGCAAGACGACACTGATGCGGATCCTGGCCGGCCTCGACCGTCCCGACTCCGGATCGGTGACCGTTCTCGGGGAGCCGGTGGAACGCTTCGACCCCCGGCTGCAGCGGGCGCGGGGGGTTGCGCTGGTTCAGCAGCACTTCACCCTGGTGCCCTCCCTCACCGCCGGGCAGAACTTGATCCTGGCCCGACCCGACGGCCGTCTCGTGCGTCCGGGTGCCGGGGACCGCCGCCTGGCCGAGCTCGCCGGCCGCTACGGGCTGCCCGTGCGCGACGACGTCCCCGCCGGGCGGTTGTCGGTCGGCGAGCAGCAGCGTCTCGAGCTGCTCCGGGCCCTCGACACCGATGCCCGGCTCCTCGTGCTCGACGAACCCACCGCGGTCCTCACCGACGACGAGGCCGGTCGCCTGCTGGGCGTCTGCCGGCGCCTGGCCGATGAAGGGCGGACCGTCGCCATCATCACCCACCGCCTGGCTGAGGTGACCTCCGGCTGCGACCGCGTGACGGTGCTGCGCGCCGGGCGGGTGGTGGTCTTCGACGCGCCCGTCGCCGGGTACTCGCCGGCCTCGCTGGCCGAGGCCATGGTGGGCGCCGCCGTCGTCGCTCCGACCCGCAACCGTCCGGCCGCCCCGGCCCCGAACCGACCGGGCCCGGCGGCGGCGACCGTCGTGCTCGACGGCGTATCCCACGGGTCGCTGGTCGATCTGTCGATGAGCGTCGGGGCGGGCGAGGTGGTCGGCATCGCCGGTGTGGACGGCAACGGCCAGGCCGACCTCGAAGCGGTGCTCTCGGGTCGTGCCGCGCCGGCCCGGGGAACCGTCCGCGTCGGCCCGACGGCGCTCGACACGGCATCACCGCGTCGTCGTGTCGAGTCGGCCGTCGCATACATCCCCTCCGACCGCTACCGATGGGGCATGGTGCGCCACCTCGACCTGGCCGACACGCTCGAGCTCGGCCGTGGCGGGCGGTGGCGGGCCCTGCGACGCTCCCGTCACCGGGCCGCCGAACCAGCGCTCGCCCACTGGGACGTCCGCTCGGCCGGGCCGGCGGCGCGGGGTGCCACGCTGTCGGGGGGAAACGCCCAGAAGCTGGTGCTCGCCCGGGAGCTGGCCCGGCCGCCCGTGATGGTGCTGGCCTGCTACCCGACGAGGGGTCTGGATCCGGAAGCGGCCCGGACCGTCGCCCAGCGGGTGCTGGAGGCGGCCGACGCCGGAGCCGCCGTCATCTGGATCGGCGCCGAGCTCGACGAGCTGCTGGCCGTGTCCGACCGCATCGTCGTGCTGTCCCAGGGCCGGGCCTCGGAGCCCATGGCGAGACCGTTCGACCGCGGGGCCATCGGCCTGGCCATGGCGGGGGCTTCATGAGCGCGCCGGGCACGGTGTCGGCCCGTGGCGGCCATGGCGTCGATGTCGACGCCGCCCTGGCCGGCCTGCTGCGGGCCGAGCGGCGGCGGTCGGTCCGCAACGCCGTCGTCGTCCCCATCGCCGCCATCCTCAGCGCGCTGATCATCGGCGGCGTGCTCATCGCCATCGAGGGCACCAATCCGCTGTCGGCCTACGGGGAGGTCGTCGGCAGCGTGCTGTGGGGCAGCAACGGGCTCTCCTACACCTTCGTCGCCGCCACGCCGCTCGCCATCATCGGTCTGGGCCTGTCCATCGCGTACCGGGCGGGGGCCTTCACGATCGGGGCCGAGGGCCAGTACCTCATCGGGGCGACCGCGGCGGTGGCCTGGGCGACCTCACCTTGGATGCGCGAGCAGCCGGGCCCGCTCATCATCGTGACGTCCTTCGTGGTGGCCGCCGCGTGCGGGGCGGCCTGGTCCTCGTGCTCGGCGGTCCTGTTGGCCCGCTTCGGGGCGTCCGTGGTGATCACCAGCCTGCTGCTCAACTACGTCGCCGGGGCGGCGCTGCAGTGGGCGGTCCGGGTCGGCATCCGCGATCCCCGGGGGTTCGTGCCCCAGAGCCGGCTGATCGGTGACGGAACCCTGCCCAATCTGGGCGGCTCCCGGACCCATGCCGGGTTCCTCGTCGCCCTCGCCGCCATCGCGGTGGCGGCCGTGGTGATGGCCCGGACGCGCTTCGGCTACCGCGTCGACGTCGCCGGCGACAACCCCGACGCGCTCGACGCCAACGAGACGCGTCGGACCCGGCTCACGCTCAGCGTGCTGGCCGTGTGCGGGGCCCTGGCCGGCCTGGCCGGGATCATCCAGGTGGCCGGGGTGACCGGACGGATCAACAGCGAGTTCGGCACCGGCCTGGGCTTCACCGGCATCATCGTGGCGCTGCTCGGCCGGCTGCGCCCCGTGGGCGTGCTCGTGGCCGCCCTGGCGCTGGCCGCACTGACGATCGGTTTCGAGTCGGCCGAGCGGCTGTACCGGCTGCCGTCGTCCATCGTCGGCGTCATCGAGGCTCTCGTGATCGTCTTCTTCGTGGCCGGGGACGCCCTGGCCGGGCGGGCGCGGCGATGAGCACCCTGCTGAGCGTGGCCACCCTGGCCGCCGCGCTGCGCTTGGCCGTTCCCGTGGCGATGGCCGCCCTCGGTGCGCTCGTGGGGGAGCGGGCGGGCGTGCTCAACCTCGGCCTCGAGGGGATGATGCTGTCGGGCGCGCTCGCCGCCTACCTGGCCACCCTGGCGACCGATCAGCCGGTCGTCGGCCTCGTCACCGGCCTGGTGGCGGGGGGTGCGTGCGGCTCGCTGCTGGCGCTGCTCGTGGTGGTCGTTCGGGCCAACCAGATCGTGACCGGCCTGGCCTTCACCCTGCTGGCCGGGTCCGTCACCACCTACCTGTACCAGCGTTCCTACGAGGTGGGCCAGAGCCCGCCGCGCATCGAGCGGCTGTCCATGGTGCCGCTGGTGGTGCTGCTCCTCGTGGTGCTGGGGTTGGTGAGCGCCGGCTTCGCCCGCACCACGATCGGCCTGGCCACCGTGGCCGTGGGCGAGTCCCCCGTCGCCGCCGACGCCCTCGGCTACCGCGTGCAGCACATCCGATTCGGGGCGACCGTCGTGGGATCGGCCCTGGCCGGCCTGGGGGGCGCCATGCTGGTGTGCGGACCCTTGGGGCTGTTCATCGAGGGGGTGACCGCCGGCCGGGGCTGGGTGGCGCTCGCCCTCGTGGTGTTCGCCCGCTGGCGGCCCGTGCCGTGCGTGGCCGGCGCCCTGCTCTTCGGCCTGTGCGACGCCGCTCAGCTCCGCCTCCAGGGCACCTCGACGGGACTTCCCTACGAGGTGTTCCTCGCCCTGCCCTACGTCGTCACCCTCGTTGCCCTCGTCGTGCGACGATCCGACGCCCGGACCCCGGCGGCGCTCGCCGTGCCCTTCGTGCGCGGCGCCCGCTGACGACCGGCCCCCACCCCGACCAGTACCGACCGCCAGGAGCCCCACATGACCGATACCGGGAACGTCGATGCCGCACCGCTCGTGCCCACCGTCGACATCTCGGCATGGTCCGGCGGGACCGCCGCCGAGCGCCGGGAGCTGTGCGGGCACATCGACGACATGGGCCGCCGGGTCGGCTTCCTGGCCGTCACCGGCCACACCATCCCCACCCCGCTGGCCGACGAGATGCTGGCCGTGACGGGTGCCTTCTTCGATCTGCCCGTCGCCGCCAAGATGGCCTACTCGCCGCCCGACAAGGCCGTGAACCGTGGCTACGCCGGGTACGGGGAGGAGTCCCTGGCCTACAGCCTGGGAGTGGAGGCGCTGCCCGACATGTTCGAGGCGTTCAACATCGGCGCCGAGCTCGCCACCATGCCCGGCGCCATCGACGACCCCTACTACGCGTCGGAGCTCCACCGCTTCTTCGCCCCCAACGTGTGGCCTGCCGAGCTCCCCGCCATGCGCGACGTCTGGCTGCGCTACTGGGCGGCGGCGGAGGGCGTGGCCCGCACGCTCGACGGCATCTGCTCCGTCGCCCTCGGCCTGCCCGAGGACTTCATCTGGGGCCATGCCGCCAAGGCCCCCAACGTCATGCGGGCCAACAACTACCAGCGCCGCTCCGAGCACGCCGCCGCGTTGCCCGGCCAGATGCGCATGGGCGCCCACACCGACTACGGCGTGCTCACCGTCCTGCTCGCCGACCCCGTTCCCGGCCTGCAGATCCTCGGCCCCGACGGCGCCTGGCACGACATCGTCCCGCCCCCCGGCGCCCTGCTCGTGAACATCGGCGACCTGCTCGCCGAGTGGACCAACGACCGCTGGCGCTCGACGCTGCACCGAGTCGTGCCGCCCCCATCGGACCAGCCGGGCCCGTTCCGGCGGCGGTCCGTGGCCTTCTTCCACGAGGCCGACTACGACGCCGTCGTCGAGGTGATGGCCTCGTGCCTGGCCCCCGGCGAGGCGCCCCGCTACGAGCCCGTCACGGCCGGCGACCACCTCATGGCCAAGCTCATGGGCCCGCGGACGCTCACCGCCTCCCACGCCCAGCAGACCTCCACCACCGACGTCGGGGTCATCACCGCCTGACGCGTCCCGCACGCGGGCCCGCCCGATGCGCCATGCTGAGCGCCATGGAAGCCGAGATCGTCGAATCCGCCCTCCCGTTCGCCCGGGAGCACATCGAGCGCTACGTCGCCACCAACGGCGAGGACGGGCACATGTGGAACGGTGTGCCAACGCTGCTCATCACCACCACGGGAGCCCGAACCGGCCGCAGGATCCGCCAGGCCCTCATCTACGGGCGCAGCACCGATGGCGGCCACGTGGTCATCGCCTCCAAGGGCGGTGCCCCCAACCACCCGGGCTGGTTCTTCAACCTCCAGGCCGACCCCGAGGCGACCGTCCAGGTCGGTGCCGACGTCTTCACGGCCCGGGCCCGGATCGCCGAGGGCGAGGAGCGGGCCGCGTTGTGGAGCCAGTTGTGCGGCATCTGGCCGGCCTACGACGAGTACCAGTCGAAGACCGACCGGGTGATCCCTGTGGTGGTGCTCGACCGCGTCGGGTGAGAGGCTCCGTCGGTGGTCATCGAGATCTACTCCGACGTCGTGTGCCCGTGGTGCTACATCGGCAAGCGCAAGTTCGAGGCGGCGCTGGCGCAGTTCCCGCGACGTGACGAGGTGCAGGTCGTGTGGCGGCCGTACCAGCTCGATCCCCGGGCCCCGCGTTCGCCCAGCCCGGTCGCCGAGGCCTACGCCAAGAAGTTCGGTGGTCCCGAGCAGGCTCGTCAGATCATCGATCGGGTATCCGGGGTGGCGGCGTCGGTCGGCCTCGAGTTCCGGATGGACCGGGCGCAGCGGGCCAACACCTTCGACGCCCATCGTCTGCTCGGCTTCGCCCTCGATGAAGCCGGCGCGGCGGTGCAGGGTGATCTGAAGGAGCGTCTGCTACGGGCCTACTTCACCGAGGGCCTCGACGTGGCCGACCATGCCGTGCTCACCCGTCTGGCCGGTGAGGCGGGCCTCGACGCCGAGCGAGTGGCGGGCCTCCTCGCTTCCGACGAGCGGGCGGCCGAGA
>JBIKWW010000444.1:0-3154 GCA_044356125.1 Acidimicrobiia bacterium | reverse complement strand
AGGAACGGGTTCGGGTACGAGAACGCGGCGTCGCGTTGGGCGACGTGGGGCACGACGTTGTCGATCGCCGAGACGCCGTCGTCGGGCCCGACGACGGTCAGCGCGGCGCGGTACGGGGCCGTGTCCGCGACGCCCGCCCACTGGTCGGCTCCCGAGCCGAGCGGGGACGGCGCCAACCACACGTGCCCGACCACGGCGGAGCAGGCGATCCAACCCAGCACGACGGGGCGCGCCGAGGGCCAACGGCGCACGAGGCGCCCCGCCCCCTCGATCGTCGCCAGCACGAGCGGCGCCAGCATCAACGCCGTGTACTGGAACCGGACGTCGCGCAGGAACCACTGCGAACCGAGGGCGACGGCGAGGGCCTGCGGCGCCGCTGCCAGCAGCACCGGCGCGCCGAGCAGCGCGAGCCCACCGGTCGGCACGAGGAGCTGGGACCACAGCGTCACGCGGTCGCTGCGCAGCGACGTCCGCACGACGTCGTCAGGTCGTCTCGCCATGTTGCGCACCAGTTCACCGGCCGAGCCGCCCCAGTCCCCGTAGAAGCGGGCGAAGTAGTACGGGTCGGCACCGCCCAGCGCGTGCGGCATCACGAGCTTGGTGCAGACGAGGTACCAGCCGAGCCCGACCGCCGCACCGGCGGCGGCGCGCCGGCGCTCGGGGCGCGGCCCGCGCCGCACGGACCACAGCAGCGCCAGCCCCATCACGAACACGACGAGGCCGACCTCCTCACGGGTCGAGAGGGCGACGAGCGTGGCGACGAGCGCCATCGGCCATCGGCCCTGCGTCGCCCACCACCAGGCGAACAGCAGCGGTGTGACGGCGAGGGCCTCGAAGTGGAAGTTGTTCCACGCCAGCCAGCCGACGGCGGGCATGGCGAGGTAGCTCAGCGCTCCGACGGGCCCCGCCCAGGTTCCACCGAGACGCTGGGCGGCGAGCCGATGGGCCGGCCATGCGCCGAGCGCCAGCACGGCGGCCTGGGTCACGACGAGCATCCGGGCACCGCCGCCGAGCCACGACAGCGGCGCGTAGGCGAGGGCGATCAGGTTGACGTGGTGGCCCCACACGTCGAGCCCGCGCGTCGACAGGAACGACCGTCCCCGGGCCACCAGCCACGTCGCCTGGTCGTAGATCCCGAGGTCGAAGCCCCAGGTCCCGAAGGCGTCGTGGCGCCGCACGGCCAGAACGGCATGGACGGCGGCGAAGAGCACGGCCAGCCCGGCGGTGACGAGCACCGGCCCACGGCGAACCCGCAGCTGCTCCTCGAACCGCTCCTCGAACCGCTCCTCGAACTGCTCCTCGGTCACGGCCGGCGCACGCACGCAGGAGTCATCGGCAGGTGGGGCCGCCCCCTCGACCCCTTCGTCCCCGGGGTCCGCCACGGGTCTCGACCGTCACGCCGGCGGGCGGATCGGGCAGACTCCCGCCGGCGGGGATCGTCCCGGCCTAACGGCACACACGACAGGCAAGGAGAGCGGACATGGGCATGCTCGACGGGAAGACGGCACTCATCACGGGCGGCACGCGCGGGATCGGCCGCGGGATCGGTGCGGCGCTCCTGGCCGAGGGGGCCAACGTGGTCCTCAACGGCCGCTCACCGGAGAAGGGCGCGGCCACGCTCGCCGAGCTGAACGCCGGCGACCGGGCGCACTTCGTCGGGGGCGACGTGACCGACCAGTCGGTCTGCGAATCGATCGTCGACGCGACCATCGCCCGGTACGGCGCCATCGACATCCTCGTGAACAACGCAGGCGGAGTGGGCAACTCGGCCCCGATCTGGCAGATGGACCCCGACGAGTGGCGCCGGGTCATCGACTGGAACCTCAATCACTGCGTCTGGACGATGCGCCGGGCGATCCCCGACATGCTCACCCGTGGCTGGGGCCGGGTCATCAACATCTCGTCGATCTACGGGAAGATGTCGCTGCCGACGGTCTCGCACTACGTGACGACCAAGCACGCCATGCTCGGGCTCACCAAGGCCGTGGCGGCGGAGACGGGCACGCTCGGCATCACCGTCAACGCCATCTGCCCGGGATTCGTCCGCACCGACATCTTCGAGGAGACGGGGCCGATCACGGCGGCCGCCATGGGCATGGAGTTCGAGGCCTGGGTCGACATGGTCACCCAGATCGCCATGACCAAGAAGGTCAACGAGGTCGAGCAGGTCGGCGCCATGGCGGTGCTGCTGTGCTCAGCGGCGGGGGCGGGCATCACCGGGGCGGCGCTCAACGTCGACGGGGGCACCTGCCCCTACTGACCCGAAACCGGTCGTCGGGCCGGGGCGCGCTCCCGAGGCCTCAGCGGTGCCAGGCTCCGAGGAGGCGGGCGGCCCCGTCGCCGGGGAGCATGCGCCCGGCCACGACGTCGGCCTCCACCGAGGGGGCCAGCCCGGCCACCACGGGGTCGGCGTGGAAGGCGGCCAGCACCCGTTCCCGGACCTCGTCCCAGAGCCACGAACGCTGCTGGTCCGCCCGTCGGCGCGCCAGCTCGCCGCTTCCCACCAGCTCACCGTGGGCGTCGGCGATCACACTCCAGAGCCCGTCGATCCCCTCCCCGGTGGCGGCCGACACGGCCAGGCTGCGGGGCACCAGGCCGTGGGGGCGCCGGGTGAGCTGGAGCGCGGCGCCGTAGTCGGCCAGGGTGGCCATGGCCTGGGCCCGCAGATCGCCGTCGCACTTGTTGACGGCCAGCACGTCGGCCAGCTCCATGACCCCCCGTTTGACACCCTGGAGCTCGTCGCCGCCGGCGGGAGCCACGAGGAGGAGGAACAGGTCGGTCATCCCGGCCACGGCCGTCTCGCTCTGGCCGACGCCGACGGTTTCGACCAGCACGACGTCGAACCCGGCGGCCTCGCACAGCAGCATGACCTCGCGGGTCCGGCGGGCCACGCCGCCGAGCGTGCCCGAGGAGGGCGAGGGACGGATGAACGCGTTGGGCGAGCGGGACAGCTCGGCCATGCGGGTCTTGTCGCCCAGGATCGAGCCTCCCGTGCGACGCGACGACGGATCGACGGCGAGCACCGCCACCCGGCGCCCGAGGTCGTCCACGAGGTGCTTCCCGAGCGACTCGATGAGCGTCGACTTCCCGACGCCGGGCGTGCCCGAGATGCCCACGCGCACCGACCGACCGGTGCGGTCGAGCACCCGCGCCA
>JBIKWW010000069.1:0-11194 GCA_044356125.1 Acidimicrobiia bacterium | reverse complement strand
CTGCGTGCAACCGGGCCCTGCGTGCAACCGGGCCCTGCGTGCAACCGGGCCCTGCGTGCAACCGGGCCCTGCGTGCAACCGGGCCCTGCGTGCAACCGGGCCCTGCGTGCAACCGGTCAGAGACGGACGAACCCGGCGACGCGGCGCACGAGGCTGCGCGGGGCGAGGTCCGACGCCGTGACCATCGCCTTGTACGGCAGACCGGGGACGCTGAGCACCCGACCCCGCGCCACGTCGCGCAGACCGGCCCGGGCGACCTCCTCGGCGCTCAGCCACACCAGACCCGGCCCCACGGTGGTGGGCGTCGAACCGGCGGCGTCGAAGAACTCGGTGCGGGTGAGCCCCGGGCACAGTGCCGTCACCTTGACGCCCGTCCCGCGCAGCTCGCTGTGCACGGCCTCGGTGAAGCTCGTGACGAACGCCTTCGTGGCCCCGTACACCGCCGCCGATGGCGCCGCCTGGAAGCTCGCCACCGACGACACCTGCAGGATCCAGCCCCGACCCCGGGGGACCATCGCACCGAGCGCGGCGTGCGTCAGGCGCACGAGGGCCTCGACGTTGCAGCGGACCATGTCGACGGCCCGCTGCTCGGTGTCGACGTGGAACGACCCACTGCCCCCGAAGCCGGCGTTGTTGACGAGCAGATCCACGGGACGGGCCGGATCGGCGAGCCGCTCGGCGACGGCGGCGACCCCCGCTCCGGTGAGGAGGTCGGCGGGGAGCACCTCGATCCCGGGGAGCTCGCGGGCCAACGCCTCGAGACGCTCGGCGCGGCGGGCGACGACGACGGTGGGCGTGCCCGCCGCGGCGAGGCTGCGCACCACGGCCTCACCGATGCCGCTCGAGGCCCCTGTGACCAGGGCCGATGACCAGGGAACCGACCGTGCCATCGGGCCACGGTACCGGGCTCCCACCGTTACGGCGCCGGGGGCGCCACAATCGGGCACCGTGCGCTCCTTCACCCCACCGGTTCTCGATATCGGGTTCGCCCTCGACGTCGTCGGGCTCGACGAGCTGATCACCCTGCCGGCGTTCGCCCACGTCGAGAAGGCCATGGTGCAGTCCTTGATCGAGCAGTTCGGCAAGCTGATGGCCGAGCAGTGGGGTGACCTGAACCAGCCCGCCGACCGGGCCGGCGTGAGCGTCGACCACGAGACCGGCACCGTGCGACTGGCCCCGGGCTTCGCCGACGCCTACCGGGCCCTCGTCGACGGGGGCTGGACCGCCGTGGCCGCGCCGCTCGAGCACGGCGGCGGGGGCTTTCCCCACACCGTCGGGCTGGCGCTGGCCGAGATGATGGGGTCGGCGTGCATGTCCCTGCAGCTCTGCCCGATGCTCTCGCAGGCGGCCATCGAGGCCATCGGGGCCCAGGGGACCCCGGCCCAGCAGGAGCGCTACCTGGCGCGGCTCGTGAGCGGCGAGTGGTCCGGCACCATGCAGCTCACCGAACCCGATGCCGGTTCCGACGTCGGCGCCCTCCACACCCGGGCCGTTCCCATGCCCGACGGCACCTGGCGCATCACGGGCCAGAAGATCTACATCACCTGGGGCGAGCACGACATGGCGGAGAACATCGTGCACGTGGTGCTCGCCCGCCGCGAGGGGGCGCCCCCGGGCACGAAGGGGATCTCGTGCTTCATCGTCCCGCGGCGGCTCGTCGGCGCCGACGGCTCGCTGGGCGCCCGCAACGACATCCGGGTCGTGTCCGTGGAGCACAAGATGGGCATCCATGCGTCGCCCACCTGCGTGATGGCCCTGGGCGACGGTGGCGAGGGAGCCGTGGCCGAGCTGATCGGCGAGGTCGATGCCGGCATGCGCACGATGTTCATCATGATGAACAACGCCCGGGTGGCCGTCGGCCAGCAGGGTGTCGCCATCGGTGAGCGCGCCTACCAGCTCGCCGTCGAGCACGCCCTCAACCGGGTGCAGGGCAGGACGCTGACCGGCGCACCGACGATCGTCGGGCATCCCGACGTCGCCCGGATGCTCATGCTCATGCGCAGCCAGCTCGACGCCGCCCGCCTGCTCGTGTTCCTCAACGCCCGCGCCATCGACGAGGCCCGCCACGCCGAGGGCGACGCCCGGCGGGCCGCCCAGGAGCGCGCCGACCTGCTCACCCCGCTGACCAAGTCCTGGTGCACGGACCTCGGCGTCGAGCTCACCTCGATCGGGGTCCAGATCCAGGGCGGCATGGGTTACACCGAGGACACGGGCGCCGCCCAGCTCTACCGCGATGCCCGGATCCTCCCGATCTACGAGGGCACCAACGGCATCCAGGCCCTCGACCTGCTCAACCGCAAGCTGCCCATGCGCAACGGCGACGTGGTGCATGAGGTGCTCGGGGAGATCCGCTCCGTCGTCGCCCGGCTGGAGTCCTCGCCCGCCCTGGCCCCTCTCGGGCCGCCGTTGCGGGCCGCGGTGGACACGGCCGAATCGGTGTCGGCCTGGATGATCGACCGTCTGAAGTCGGCCCCTGCCGACGCCCAGGCCGGGGCTACCCCCTACTGCCGCCTGCTCGCCACGGTCGTGGGCGGTGGGCTGATGGCCCGTCAGGCGCTGCTCGCCGCCGAGCGGGCCCACGATGACGGTGACGCCGACGGCCGTCTGGCCGCCCGGCAGGCCAGCACCGCCTTCTTCGCCGCGCACGTCCTGCCCGGTGTCGGCGCGCTGGCCGCCCAGGCGACGGCGGGCGCCGCCCCCACCCTCGCCCTCGCCCCCGAACTGTTCGCCTCGGTCTGAGCCCCCGGAGGGCCGGGCCCGACCGGTCCGATCGGGCCCGCGCTCGAGCGGGTGGAGATCCCGTTGGCGGCACCGGCCCCCCGGCGGCCAGGCTGCGGACATGACCGACGCCCCGTCCCCGTCCTCCGCCGCTCCCGGCTCGTTCTTCGGCCCGCTCCCGGGCTTCGACGGCAAGGTCGTCGTCGTCACCGGGTCCTCGTCGGGCATCGGTGAGGCGACCGTGCGCCTCGCCGCCATGAGCGGGGCGAAGGTGGTCGTCAACTCCTCGTCGTCGGTCGCCGCCGGCCAGGCCGTGGTCGCCGCCATCGGGGCCGACCGGGCCAGCTACGTGCAGGCCGATGTGTCGAGCGAGGCGGGCGCGGCCGCCATCGCCGCCCACGCCGCCGAGCGCTGGGGCGGCATCGACGTGCTCGTCAACAACGCCGGCACCACCGCCCTGATCCCCCACCGCGACCTCGAAGCCGTCGACCTCGCCACCTGGCGGCGCATCCTCGACGTGAACGTGATCGGAACCTGGCTCGTCACCATGGCCTGCCTGCCGGCGCTGCGGGCGAGCGGTTCGGGGGCGGTCGTGAACGTGACCTCCCTCGCCGGACTCCGCCAGGTCGGCTCGTCGATCCCCTACGCCACCTCCAAGGCCGCGCTCAACCACCTCACCGCCCTGATGGCGAAGCAGACCGGGCCCGAGGTCCGCATCAACGCCGTCGCCCCCGGCCTGGTGGCCACACCCTGGACGGCGGACTGGCACGAGCAGCACCGAGGCATGTCGCAACTCGCGCCCCTGAAGCGCTCGGCCACGGCCGAGGACATCGCCCACGCGATCCTCACGATCGCCGCCAATCCCTACACGACCGGGGCCGTGCTCCCCGTCGACGGGGGTGCCCAGCTCGTGGTGTGACCGGTCGACGTGTCGTTGCCCGGTCGACGTGTCGTTGCCCAGTCGATGATCAGCGCGCTGAGGTTTGCCGTCCGGTGGTGGCAGCCGGTCGGCGGGTGGCCACCAGGTATCCGGCGAAGAGCAGGATGATCCCGATGAGCAGCGTCGTCGAGAACCCGCTCAGCTGACCCCGCTCGGCGTATCCGCCGGAGCGGCCGAGCACCACGGTGGCGACGGCGATGAGGCCCGTCCCGAGCGCCCGTGGCCCGGCCCCCGGGGCGCCCCGGCGGCGGGCCCGGACGAGGTTCACCGTCGCCCACGCGGTGCCCCCGAACACGATGAGCGCGCCTCCGCCCGAACCGACGGCGGCCAGGATCCGGGGCGCCGCCCCGAACACGACGTCGCCCTTGGGCAGCCGGTCGGGATCGATCGGCTCCCGGATCGGCGTGGCGAGCAGCACCCCGGTGGCGAAGGCCGAGACGGCCACCAGCACCGACCGGGCCCGGGCGCCCCACTTCGCCCCGGGAACCGAGATCAGGATCTGGCCGAGCGCCAGCCAGGCCACGTTGAGCACGGCGCCGAAGAGGTAGTAGAGGCGGAACGACACGTCGCCCCACCCGACGCCCACACCCCAGGCCACGCTCAGGGCCCCGGCCACGAAGAGCCCCATGGCGATGGCCCAGGCCAGCTCGTGGGGCCGCCGCCGCACGGTCCAGCGCTCGGTCACGGCGAAGCAGAACGCCAGGGCCACGAGCGCGGCGGCGATGGCGAGCGCGGTGGCCATCGGCCCATTCTTCCCGCCCCGGTCCGGTCCCCATCCCAACCCGGCCCCGCCCCGGTCCCGCCCCACCCCGGGACTTTGTGCATGCGTTCACAAGCGCGGTACGGTGCCGGACGTGAACCGGCCCCCGCGCCGCATCCCCGACGCGACGGTGGCCCGTCTGCCCGTCTACCACCGGTGCCTGCTCGAGCTCCGGGAGGCCGGTGCGGCCACGGTGTCGAGCGAGGCCCTGGCCGAGCAGTCCGGGGTCACGGCGTCCAAGGTCCGCAAGGACCTCAGCTACCTCGGCACCTACGGCACCCGGGGGGTCGGCTACGACGTCGAGAACCTCGTCCGCCAGATCGGGCGGGAGCTCGGCCTCACCGGGAACTGGCCCATCGTCATCGTCGGCATCGGCAACCTGGGTCGGGCCCTGGCCGCCTACGGCGGCTTCACCGCCCGGGGCTTCCGCATCGTCGGCCTCCTCGACGACGACCCCGCCAAGCATGGCTCCCGGGTCGGTGACCACCTCGTACGCCCCACGTCGGCGCTGGCCGAGGTCGTCGCCGGGGACACGTCGGTGATCGGGGTCATCGCCGTCCCCGCGGCGGCGGCCCAGGACGTCGCCGACGCCATGGTCCGGGCCGGGATCACCTCCATCCTCAGCTTCTCGCCGACCGTCCTGGCCGCTCCGCCGGGCGTGGCCGTGCGGGTGGTGGACC
Organism: Acidimicrobiia bacterium; assembly: GCA_044356125.1. Taxonomy (GTDB): domain Bacteria; phylum Actinomycetota; class Acidimicrobiia; order Acidimicrobiales; family JANYDT01; genus JBIKWW01. The sequence goes on along the minus strand of JBIKWW010000069.1, from coordinate 6,096 downwards.
TGGCCTCGGAGCTGCAGATCCTCACGTTCCACCAGCACCAGCGCACGGAGCCGGCGGCGTGAAGGGGCTCGGAGCCGGCGGCGTGAAGGGGCTCGGAGCCGGCGGCGTGAAGGGGCTCGGAGCCGGCGGGGTGGGCGGGGACGGAACCGCAACGGCGGGTCCGGGGTATCGTGACGGTTCGCGGCCGGGCCCGGATGTCCCGGCCCGGTGGTCCCGTCCGGCGAGGGGGTGAGCAGCGGTGTCGATCGTCGTCGTGAGCCTCGACCACCGTTCCGTCCCCTTCGACGTGCTCGAGCGCATGAGCGTGCCCGCCGGTGCCCTGCCCAAGGCGCTCCACGACCTGCGCAGCCGGGAGCACATCGGCGAAGCGGTCGTGCTGTCGACGTGCAACCGCACCGAGGTCTACGTCGTGGCCGAGACCTTCCACGGGGCCCTCGCCGACGTCGAGTCGTTCCTGGTCGACCTCTCGGGCCTGGCGGCCGAGCGGTTCGTCCCCTCCCTCGTCACCGCCTACGACGTCGGTGCCGCCCGCCATCTCTTCGGGGTCACGTCCGGTCTGCGCTCGGCCGTCGTCGGCGAGACCGAGATCCTCGGCCAGGCACGCGGTGCGCTGGCCGCCGCCCATGACCACGGCAGCGTCGGTCCCCGGCTCGACGCCCTGTTCCGACATGCGCTCGAGGTCGGCAAGCGGGCCCGGTCGGAGACGGCGATCGCCCGTGGCACGGCCTCGGTGTCCCAGGCCGCCGTCGAGCTCGCCCAGGCCACCCTGGAGACCCTCGCCGGCCGCAGCGTGCTGGTGCTCGGGGCCGGTGAGATCGGGGTCGCCATGGCCCAGTCCCTGCAGCACGCCGGAGCGGCCGACGTCCGGGTCGCCAACCGCAGCGGCGCCAAGGCCCGGGCCCTGGCCGCCCAGGTGCGGGGCCGTCACATCGAGCTCCACGAGCTGCCCACCGCCCTGGCCGAGGTCGATCTGCTCCTCACGGCCACGTCCGCCGACGGGGTCGTGCTCGGCCGCGACGATCTCGAGGCCGTGATGGCCAGCCGTGGTGGCCGGCCGCTGGTGGCCGTCGACGCCGCCCTGCCCCGCGACATCGATCCCGCGGCAGCCGACCTCCCCGGGCTGACGCTGCTCGACCTGGCCTCGATCCGGGCCTTCGTCGACCGTGGCCTGGCCGCCCGTCGCGACGAGATCCGCGCCGTCACCGCCATCATCGCCGAGGAGGTCGAGCGCTACGAGGCCGGTGCCGCCGCCCGCGAGATCGCCCCGGTCATCGTCGCCCTGCGGGCCCGGGCCGACGAGGTCCGCGCCGCCGAGCTGCGTCGCTTCCTCGCCCGGGCCGGGTCCGAGCTGACGGCCGAGCAGGCCGAGGCCGTGGAGGCCATGACCCGCCAGCTCGTCGCCAAGCTGCTCCACACCCCGACCGTCCGGCTCAAGGAGAGCGCCTCGACCGTGCGCGGCATCCGCCACGCCGATGCCGTCCGCCAGCTCTTCGACCTCTCCTGAGCGACGCCCCGGCGGCCCGAGCGTGAGCCTGCTGCGCATCGCCACGCGGTCGAGCCCCCTGGCCCGCTGGCAGTCCGAGCTCGTGGCCGGCCGCCTCGCCGCCGCCGGGGTGCGGGCCGAGCTCGTCACCGTCGACACCCTGGGCGACCGCACCCAGGCGCTGGGGACCCCCCTCCACGCCCTGGGCGGGCAGGGCGTGTTCGTGAAGGAGGTCCAGGCCGCGGTGCTCGACGGCCGGGCCGACATCGCCGTGCACTCCGCCAAGGACCTCCCCTCGGCCGCCACCGACGGCCTCGTCATCGCCGCCGTGCCGATGCGCGACGACGTCCGCGACGGGCTCGTCGGCACACCCCTGGCCGAGCTCCCCGAGGGTGCGGTGATCGCCTCCGGATCGGTCCGCCGACGGGCCCAGCTCGCCCACCGCCGACCCGACCTGCGCTTCGTGGAGCTCCGGGGGAACATGGCGACACGGGTGGCCAGGGCCGACGACCCGGGCATCGGTGCCGTCGTCGTCGGGGTCGCCGGGCTCGACCGCATCGGTCTGGGGCACCACGTCGTCCAGCACCTCGACCCCGAGCACGAGTGCGTCCCCCAGATCGGCCAGGCCGCCATCGCCGTCGAGTGCCGGTCCGACGACCGCACCGCGCTCGCGCTCCTCGGCGCCATCGACGATCCGGTCGCCCACCTCGGGGTGATCGCCGAGCGCGCCTACCTGGCCGAGCTCGGCTCCGGCTGCACCCTGCCCGTGGCCGCCTGGTGCCGGTGGGTCGACGACGTCGGGTGGACCATGACCGCGCTCGTCGCCTCGCCCGACGGGGCCGACATCGTCCGGGGTGCGGTCTCGAGCCCCGGGCTCGATCCCGTGGGAGCCGCCGGGCTGGGTCGAGGGCTCGCCCACGACCTCCTGGCGGCGGGCGCGGGAGCGCTGCTCGACCGTGCCTGAGCCCCGCCGTGCCTGAGCCCCGCCGTCCCCGGGTCGTCGTCTGCCGCACCCCGGAACAGGCGGGTGACCTCGCCCGGCGGTTGGAGGAGGCGGGTTGCGTCGCCGTCGTCACCCCGGTCATCGCCCTCGCCGCCCCCGAGGACGGCGGTGCCGCACTGCGCGCCGCAGTGGCCGACGTGTCCGACGTCGAGCTCGTCGTGCTCACCTCCCCGAACGCCGCCCGTCAACTCGTACGCGCGCTGATCGACGCGGGCTCCGACGCCGACTCGCTCCGACGCCTCAGGGTCATGACGGTCGGGCCCGGGACGGCGGCGACGGCCACCGCACTCGGGCTCGAGGTGTGGCGCATCGCCGCCCGTCACGTGGCCGAGGGGGTGCTCGAGGAACTGGCCGCCGAGGCCACGCCGACGGGCCGGGTGCTGCTGCCGCAGGCCGCCGGGGCCCGTCCCCTGCTGCGCCGGACCCTCGCAGGGCGCGGCTGGCGGGTCGACGCCCCGGTCGCCTACCGGACCGCCCCGGTCCCGCTGACCGATGCGGACGGCGCCGCCGTCGCCGGGGCCGACGCCGTCGCGTTCACCAGCGCGTCGACGGTGGACGCGCTCGTCGCCGCCGTCGGACCCGGACGCGTCCCCCCGGTCGTGGTCACCCTCGGACCCGAGACCAGCCGCGCCGCGACCAGGGCCGGGCTCCGCGTCAGCGCCGAAGCCGATCCCCACACCATCCCCGGGCTGGTCGACGCCGTCGTCGCAGCCACCGGCGGCCCGCGCCCGGGAAGCCCCCCGCCGTCGTCGCCGCCGGGCCGGTAGCGTCCGGGCCCATGTCCGAGCTCCTCACGACGCGCGAGCAGGTCGAAGCGGCCCGCGACGCCGCCATCGCCGCCCTCGACGGCTACACGCCCCCCGCCGCCTTCGCCCTCGGCGTGGCCACCATCGCCCCGTCGGGGAAGGTCCTCGACACGAGCTACCCCGCCGTGAACCTCGTCTCGGGACCGTCGTGGCCGGCCGCCGTGCTCGCCCGCGTGACCGGCCACCGGCAGGGCACCGCCACCTACCGGCTCACCGCCGAGCAGGTCCGCGACGCCGAGGCCGAGCTCGCCCCCGCCGGCGGGTGGACCGAGATCCCCCACCCCAACCTGGCCGCCATGCGGGCGGCGCTCGCGCTCGTCGAGGGCACACCGCCGCCCGGCGGCCGACGGGTCGCCGTCGCCGCGTTCATCGGCTCCCTCGGGGATGCACCGACCGACGTGCACGACGTCTGGCTCCGTCTCCACCTGCTCAGCCACCGCCTCGTACGCCCCCACGGGATGGACATGACGGGTGTGTTCGGGCTGCTGAACAACGTCGTCTGGACGAACCTCGGTCCGTTCGACCCCGACGGCTTCGAGTTCCGCCGGGCCGAGCTGCGGGCCGCCGGCCGGGAGGTCACCGTCAACGGGGTGGACAAGTTCCCGCGCATGACCGACTACGTGATCCCGAGCGGCGTGCGCATCGCCGATGCCAGCCGGGTCCGCCTCGGGGCCCACCTGGCCGAGGGGACCGTTGTGATGCACGAGGGCTTCTGCAACTTCAACGCCGGCACGCTCGGCACCTCGATGGTGGAAGGGCGCATCTCGGCCGGCGTCGTGGTCGGAGCGGGATCCGACGTCGGTGGCGGGGCGTCGATCATGGGGACCCTCTCGGGAGGCGGCAAGGAGGTCGTCTCCATCGGCGAGCAGTGCCTCCTCGGGGCCAACGCCGGCATCGGCATCTCGCTGGGCGACCACTGCATCGTGGAAGCGGGCTGCTACGTGACGGCCGGGAGCCGCCTGACGCTTCCTGACGGCTCGGTGGTGAAGGCCCGCGAGGTGTCGGGTCGGTCGGGGATGCTCCTGCGGCGCAACTCGGTCTCCGGGGCCCTCGAGCTGCTCCCCAACGGCGACAGTCCCAACTGGGGCGGCCTCAACGCCGCCCTCCACGCCCACTGACCACGACGGGAGGCGGTGATCACAGCGGTCCATCTTCGCGTTCCGGTCGCGAAGAGATCGCGATGTTCGCGACGTCCTTCGACCTGGATCACCGGTTGCTCACAAGTCCGGGCGACACTGGTGCCCGAACCACCAACGAAAGGTTCTTCCCATGTCTCGCACGTTGTCCCCGTTCCCGGCCCGGCGCCGGGCGCTGAGCGGCCTGGCCGCGCTGACGCTCTCGGTGACCGGCCTGCTCGGCCTGACGGGTGTCACCACCCCGGCCGAGGCGACCTCCACGAAGGTCAAGAGCCTCCCAGCGATGGTGCTCGACGCCCCGGAGGCGCCCGTCGCCCCCGGCGCAGCCTTCAACGTCCGCGTCCTGTTCGCCGGCTCGGTGTCGGGGACGGTCCGCTACTCGTTGTCGGGCCTGCCCCTCGGCACCCGGGCCACGCTCACGGTGAAGTCGTCCCGTGAGCGCACCCTGCGCGTCACCATCCCCGCCGGGGCGCCCCCCGGGCTCTACGAGGCGGTGTTCCGCACGCTGAACCCGGGCACCAAGCGCAGCGACTCGTTCCTCGTGAACGTCAACCCGCCGGTCACGATCCCGCCGACGGCACCGCCCACGGTCCCCGTCCCCACCCAGCCCCAGGTCCGGCCCGAGTTCCAGATCGCCACCCCGGAGACCACCAAGCTCGTCCGTCTCGGCGGATCGGTGTCGTTCCCCATCTCGATCACCCGCCAGAACGGCTGGCAGGGCCCGGTGCGGCTGGTCCTCGAGGGGCTCCCGGCGGGTGCCTCGGCCGGGTTCCTGCCCTTCAACCCCACCTCGGATCCGTCCTCGGAGCTGCGGCTGGTCGTCCCGGCGACCGTCCCCCCCGGTGACTACACCCTGCGGGTCACCGCCTCGGCGGACCCGGTGGTCCGCCAGCTCAACCTCACCCTCAAGATCCGCGGCACCGAGGGCGTCTCCCTGCTCGTCGCCTCCGGCGGCAACGCCGAGGTCGGCCGGACCGACCGCATCGGCGAGCTCGAGGTCACGGTCGTCAACGGTGACGGGGGCCTCGTGACCATGACCGCCGAGGGCCTGCCCACCGGCGTCACGATCAGCTACGGCCAGAACCCGCTCCTGGGCCGCACGCCCATCAACGCCACCGTCGCCGCCGGGACCCCGGTCGGCACCTACAACTTCTTCCTGGTGGCCCGCAAGGGAGACGCCGTGACGAAGATGCCGGCCACCGTGAAGGTCATCGCCTCGACCGCACCGACGCTGCGCTACACGGTCACCCCGGTCACCTTCCCGCCCGGAGAGCCCGTGTCCTTCGGACTCGCCGCCAACGTGGTCAGCGTCGTGCTGCCCCGCGGCAACTCGGTCCAGATCTCGGTGACCGTCTCCCCCAAGGGCGGCTTCGCCCTGCCGATCGACTTCACCGCCTCGGGCATCCCGAGCGGGGTGACGGCGGTCCTCGAACCCACGGCCACGCCCAACGTGGTGCGCCTCACGCTCACCGCCCCGGCGTCCCAGGCCACGGGAGCGTCGACCGTCCTGATCCGGGGCGCCTCCGGGTCGCTCGTCGGCCCGATCGGCGTGGCGCTGACCATCAGCTGACCATCAGCTGATCGGCTGACCATCAGCCGACCGGTTCAGCCCGAACCGAACCGAACGGGACCCGCCCGGGTGATCCACCGGGCGGGTCCTTCGCGTCC
>JBIKWW010000102.1:0-9375 GCA_044356125.1 Acidimicrobiia bacterium | reverse complement strand
TCGGGTCCCGGGGGATCGGGACCCGGGGGATCGGGACCCGGGGGATCAGCGCCCGAACATCGGGCCACAGCTCACCCGGCGCGCCACCTGCGGACGCACCGGCCGGGTGAGATCCACGCTGAGCCTCTCGGAGGCGGCGAAGACGTCGATCCCGGCGGCGCGCTCGGCGCGGGTGGCAGCGAGGGCGAGGCGGTCGAGCTCGTCGTCGCTGCGGCAGGGGTCGTGGTGGAACAGGGCCAGGGCCCGCACCCCGCAGCGCGCCGCCACCTCGAGGGAGTAGGCGATGGTCGAGTGGCCCCAGTGGGCCTTGGCCTCCCAGTCGGCCTCGACGTACTGGGAGTCGTGGATCAGCAGGTCCACGCCCTGGCACAGATCGAGCACCGAGTCGGCGACGCCCGTGAGGTCCGAGGGGGCCTGGTGATCGGGCACGTAGGCGACCGAGCAGCCGCCGTGCTCGATGCGGAACCCGAGGGTGAGCCCGACGTGGGGAACGGCCCGGGCCGTGATCTTCACACCACCGGCGGCGAAGACCTCGTCGGTCACGTCGTGGAGGCGGTAGTGACCGCGCAGCTGCTCGATGGTGACCGGGAAGAACGGAGGCCGCACGAACTGGGTGAACTGGTCCTGGACGTCGTGCCCGGTGAGGCCGGGGCCGTAGATGTCGAGCTGGGCGCCGGGGCGGTCGGCGGCGGCCAGGAACGGCAGGCCCTGGACGTGGTCGAAGTGGAAGTGGGTCACCAGGGCGACCGCCCGGAAGGTCCCGTCGTGGGGCTGGGTCTCGCCCCAGGACCTCAGGCCGGTGCCCAGATCGCAGACGATCGGATCCTCGCCCGGGCACTCCACCACGACGCACGAGGTGTTGCCCCCGTATCGGGCGTACGGGCCGGCGGGACAGGGGGTCGACCCGCGCACACCGTGGAACGTGACCTTCACTCGCGAGGCCCCCTGGGGCGAGAAGCGATCCGACAGAGCAGCCCCGCATCTGCCCTGCGCTTGCGCACGATGGGCAGGTCAGTGGGGGGCATGGCGACACTACGGACCGACCCTCCGGATTGATACGTCCTGTGACCAAGGCCACCGGGCCCGCCATCGTCGCAGGTGAACGTCGGTTCTCTTCCGATCGCTCATGACGATGAGACGACGATGGCGGTCGGCCTGGCCCCGACCGCAGGCGTCCCGGTACGGTGCGTCGATGAGCAGCAGGGGATCCGACCTCGTCAGCGTGTCCGAACCGATCACCGGATCCGATCCCGACCGATCCGCTCCCGACGGATCCGATCCCGACGGGGTGCTCGTCATCCTCAAGCAGGAGTGCCCCACGTGCGTGCTCGTGGCCCCGGTCGTCGAGGCGCTCGCCCGGACCGGTGCCGTCACCGCCGTGGCCGTCCAGGACGACCCCGCCTTCCTGACCGGGATCCCGGGCCGCATCGACGACCGGGGTCTGGAGGTCTCCTGGCGGGCCGACATCGACACCGTGCCCACCGTGATCCGCCGCCGGGGCGGCGAGGAGGTCGAGCGGATCGTCGGGTGGTCCCGGGAGCAGTGGGTCGCCTTCTTCGGCTCCGGGTCGGGGGTCGAGGCGGCGTCGGCCGGCATGCCCGAGTGGCGGCCGGGCTGCGGCTCGATGACCGTCGACCCGCTCCTGCGGCCCCGTCTCGAGGCCCGCTTCTCGGGGAGTCGACTGCGGTCACGGCGCGTCGAGCTGGCCGACAGCGAGGACGAGTGGGAGTCCATGTTCGCCCGGGGCTGGTCCGACGGGCTGCCCGTCGTGCCGCCCACGCCCGAGCGGGTCCTGGCCATGCTCGCCGGGACGACCAGGGCGCCCGACGAGGTCGTCGCCGTGGTGCCACCCGATCTGGTCGAGTGCACGGTCGAGAAGGTCGCCGTCAACGCCGTGATGGCGGGCTGCCGGCCCGAGTACCTGCCCGTCGTGCTCGCCGCCGTCGAGGCCGCCTGCACGGCCGAGTTCAACGCCCACGGGCTGCTCGCCACGACCTACTTCAGCGGTCCCCTCCTCATCGTCAACGGCCCCATCCGGCGGGCCATCGGCATGAACTCCGGGGTGAACGCCCTCGGCCAGGGCAACCGGGCCAACTCGACGATCGGGCGGGCGCTGCAGCTCGTCATCCGCAACGTCGGCGGTGGCCTGCCCGGCGGGGTGGACCGGGCCACGCTCGGCAACCCCGGCAAGGTCGGCTGGTGCTTCGCCGAGGACGAGGAGGGCTCGCCCTGGGAGCCCCTCAGCGTGGAGCGGGGCGTGCCCGCGGGCCGCAACGCCGTGACGCTCTTCTCCGCCGAGGGCCCCCGGGCCATCGTCGACCAGAAGTCGAGGGAGCCCGAGTCGCTGGCGCGGTCCCTCGCCGCCGGGCTCCGCAGCGTCGGGCACCCCAAGCTGGTGCTCGGCTTCGACGCCATCGTGGTGCTGTCGCCCGAGCACGCCCGGGTCTTCCGCGAGGCCGGGTGGACCAAGGCCCGGACCGTGGCCCGGCTCCACGAGCTCCTGACAGGGCCGGCCGACGAGCTCGTCGAGGGGGCCGGGGGGATCGCCGAGGGCCTGCCCGCTGCGCTTGCCGGGCACACCGTGCCCAAGTTCCGCCCCAACGGGCTGTGGCTCGTGCACGCGGGTGGCGGCGCAGGCATGTTCTCGGCCATCATCGGTGGATGGGTCAACGGGGCCGTCGGCTCCGAGATGACGACCAAGGAGATCCAGCCGTGAGCACCACTCTTCTGGACCCGACCGGCGAGCGTCAGCCGGTCGTCCGCTCGCTGACCGATCGCAAGGCGGGGCTCGATGGGATCACCATCGGCCTGCTCGACATCTCCAAGCCCCGCGGCGACGTGTTCCTCGACCGCGTCGAGGAGCTGCTGCACGCCAGGGGCCTGCAGACGAAGCGCTACCGCAAGCCGACCTTCACCAAGCCGGCGCCCGTCGACCTCCGCCACCGCATCGCCACCGAGTGCGGGGCGGTGATCGAAGCGCTCGCTGATTGAGGCAGCTGCACGTCGTGCAGTGTGCACGACATCGCCGACCTCGAGGGCCGCGGCATCCCCGGCGTCTTCGTCGCCTCCACCGAGTTCATCGAGGCCGCCGAGGCGCAGAGTGCCGCCATCGGGCTGTCGCCTGAGCGGGTCTTCGTGGCCCACCCGATCCAGGACCGCACCGACGACGAGATGCGCGCCCTGGCCGACCGGGCCGTCACCGCCCTGCTGGCCGCTCTGACCGCCGACTGATCCACCCGCTGATCCACCCGCTGATCCACCCGCTGATCGACCCGCTGATCCGGCGGCTGATCGGGCGGGCGCGGCGACCGTCCCGCTGATCCGACGGGCCAGCCGGCCTCAGGGGGCGAGTGTGTCGCCCGTCTCACTACGCCGCCTGGGCGATACCATCGCTACCGCCATGCCGACGCCCCGAGCCATCCGAACCCGTCGACCGGGCGCGCCCACCGGCGGCGGGCGGATCGGTGTCCTGGCCGGCGCGACGGTCGGCGCCGCGCTGACCGTCGCGGTCCTGACCGTCAGCGGCCTGGGCCCCGCCGGATCGGCCGCCACCGCCATCGCCCCGACGGCGACCACCAGCACCCCGACCAGCACCCCGACCAGCACCCCGACCAGCACCCCGACCGGCACCCCGACCGGCACCCCGACCGGCACCCCGACCGGCACCCCGACCGGCAAGGCCTCCACCCCGACCGGGAAGGCCTCCACCCCGCAGCGGACGACCACCATCAAGCCCCGACTCGGCGGGGATGGCGTGACCGGCTTCGACCGGCTCACGCGGGCCGACTGGCCCCACCCCTCCGAGTTCGTCGTCGTGCGCCCCAAGGGCACCTCGATCGGGATCTGGCGGAACCCCGGCGACGCCGGGCCCCGCCTCCGCTTCGACGACCGGCGCACCGTCTACGGCAAGCTCGCCCTCCTCGCCGTCGACCGGCGGCCCGGCTTCTGGCGGGTGGCGCTGCCCGTGCGTCCGAACGGCACCACCGGGTGGGTACGGGAGGCCGACGTCGAAGCCCACATCGTGGTCGAGCGGGTGGTCGTCGACCTGTCGGCCAAGAAGCTGCGGCTCTACCGCGGCGACCGCGTCGTGCTGGAGACGCCAGTAGCCACGGGGACGGGCGGCACGCCCACGCCCCAGGGGCTGTTCTTCATCAAGGAGATCGTCCCCCAGGCCAACCCGAAGGGCTCCTACGGGCCCATCGCCCTCGGTCTGTCGGGGTTCTCGGAGTCCATCAAGCGCTTCGCCGGCGGGAGCGCCATCATCGCCATCCACGGCACGAACGCCCCGGACTCGATCGGGCAGGCGGCCAGCCACGGCTGCGTCCGGGTGTCCAACGACGTGATCGCCCTCCTCGCCCGGTCCATCAGCCTCGGCACGCCGGTGGAGATCGTGCGCTCCGACCAGGATCTGCCCGCCCAGCGCCGCCGGTTCCTCTCGGCCGAGGCGGCAGCGGCCTTCGCTGCCGAGCCCGCTCCCGACGTCACCGTCGCCCGCCCCCTCGACACGCCGGCCGGCCCACCGGCCAGCGCCCGCGGCAGCACGGGGGTGACCCCGGCCGAGGGTGGCGAGGCGGCGACGGCCACCGACGGCTCGACCGACGGCTCGACGGGCGGCTCGCCCGAGGGGACCGCCGACCCGTCGGCCCCGGTCAGTGGCCCAGCCGGGCCGTGAGCCCGCCCCCGGACCGCCCCTGCGCCACGTCGAGGTCGATGCGGACCAGTCCGTCGGCGGCCAGCGCGTCGAGCAGGCGGACGACCCGTCGGGGATCGTCGCAGACGGGACGCACCGCCGCCTCCAGCTCGTCACCGCGCAGCGGCCCGGCCCCCAGGGCCCGCAGGATGGCGCCCCGAACCTGGCGGTCCGAACCCCGGAAGGGCGCCTGACGCACCGAGACCCCGGCCGAACCGGTCGCCGGGTCGGGGCCTCCCGAAGCCACCCAGCGACACGTCGTCAGCAGCGGGCACGTCGCGCAGCGCGGCCGGGCCGGGGCGCAGTGCAGGGCTCCGAGATCGAGCATGGCCTGGTTCCACCACCAGCTCCCCCCTGGTGGACTGAGGGCGTCGGCCAGCGCCTGGGCTTCCGACCGGGCCATCCGACGCCCGGCGACGGCACGGGCCAGCACCCGGGCCGTGTTGGTGTCGAGGACCCCGACGCCGTCGGCCTCGAAGGCGAAGGCGAGCACGGCCCGGGCCGTGTACGGGCCGACGCCCGGCAGGGCCAGGAGGGCCACCGGGTCCGAGGGGATCGCGCCGCCGTGCTCGGCCTCGACCCGACGCGCCAGAGCCCACAGCGCCCGGGCCCGGCGCGGGTAGCCGAGCCCCTGCCAGGCGACGAGCACGTCGGCCAGTTCGGCGGCGGCCAGGGCCGACACCGTCGGCCAGCGCTCGAGGAAGGACCGCCAGGCCGGGACGACACGGGCGACCTGGGTCTGCTGCAGCATCACCTCACTCACGAGCACGGCCCACGGATCGCGGGTCCGCCGCCACGGCAGGTCCCGGCGCACGGCCGTCCCCGGGCCGGCCCAGGCGGCCAGGGAGGAGCGGACGGCCTCGAGCCCGACCCCCGGGCGGGCCGCATCGAGGGTGCCGCACGAGGTCGGATCGAGCGTCGCCCGGGGGGTGGCGTCGGGCGTCGAGGCCGGTCGGGAGGGTCGGGCCATCGCCGCGGACGGTACCCGGCTCACGCTCGTAGCCGGGTCGTCGGTACCCTTGAGGCCATGTCGACCGCCCCCGACCTTCTCGCCGCCGCCTCTGCCGTGGAGGCCGCCGCCGCCGCCACCGCCACCGCCGCCCGCCACCTCGCCGCCCGCGGCGCCGCCCTGGCCGGCGGCAACGCCAAGGGGTCGGTCGATCTCGCCATCGACGCCCACCAGCAGGTCGCCTACGACCTGGCCCACGCCGCTGCCGCCGTCGAGAACGCCCGGGCCGTGCTCGACTACGGCGCCAAGGGCGAGCTCGAGGGCGCCCTCTCGTGCGCGTTCGTGGCCGACGCCGTGCACGACGTGATGAGCCGCCTCCTCGGGCGCGAGGAGGAGTGGGGGCTCGCCCCCGGCGTGCTCGACGCCGCGCTGCCCTTCGTGCGCACCTACCGGTCGTCGGCGTTCCTGGCCGATCTGTCGGACCGGGTCAATCCTTCGCTCGGCGGCCCCCGCCATCTCGACCCCGACTTCGAGATGGTCCAGGACACCTTCCGGCGCTTCGCCGACGAGCGGGTCCGGGCCAACGCCGAGCACGTCCACCGCCACAACGCCGACGTGCCCGAGGAGGTCATCGCCGGCCTCGCCGAGATGGGCGGCTTCGGGCTCTCCGTGCCCGAGGAGTACGGCGGCTTCGCCACCGGCGGCGAGCAGGAGTACGTCGGCATGGTCGTGGCCACCGAGGAGCTCTCGCGGGGCTCGCTCGGCATCGGCGGCTCGCTGATCACCCGGCCCGAGATCCTCACCCGCGCCCTCGTGCGCGGCGGCACCGAGGCCCAGAAGCAGGAGTGGCTGCCGAAGGTGGCCACGGCCGAGGTGCTCGGCGCCGTCGCCGTGACCGAGCCCGACTACGGCTCCGACGTCGCCGGCCTGAAGACCACCGCCACCCGCTCCGCCGACGGGTCCCACTGGACCGTCAACGGCGTGAAGACCTGGTGCACCTTCGCCGCCCGGGCCAACGTGCTGCTGCTGCTCGCCCGCACCGATCCGGACCGCTCGAAGACCCACCGAGGACTGTCGCTGTTCCTGGTCGAGAAGCCGATCGCCGACGGGCACGGCTTCGTGTTCACCCAGGACCACGGCGGACGCATGGAAGGCCGCCCGATCGACACCCTCGGCTACCGCGGCATGCACTCCTACGAGATCGCCCTCGAGGACTGGCGGGTGCCGGCCGCCAACCTGATCGGCGAGGACTCCGGACTGGGCAAGGGCTTCTACTACCAGATGGAGGGCTTCGAGAACGGGCGGCTGCAGACGGCCGCCCGCGCCGTGGGCCTGATGCAGGCCGCCTACGAGGCCGCCGTCGCCTACGCCGAGAACCGCAACGTGTTCGGCCGCTCGGTGGGCGACTACCAGCTGACCAAGGTCAAGCTCGCCCGCATGGCCGCCATCATCCAGGCCAGCCGCCAGTTCTCCTACGTCGTGGCCCGCCTCATGGGCAAGGGCGAGGGCGCCATGGAGGCGTCGATGGTGAAGGCGTACGTGTGCCGGGCCGCCGAGTGGGTCACCCGGGAGGCCATGCAGATCCACGGCGGGATGGGCTACGCCGAGGAGTACCCGGTGTCGCGCTACTACGTCGACGCCCGCGTGCTGTCGATCTTCGAGGGTGCCGACGAGACGCTCTGCCTGAAGGTCATCGGTCGCCGGCTCCTGGAGCAGGCCGGCGCCGCCTGATCACGGCTCCTGTCTGATCACGGCTCCTGTCTGATCACGGCTCCTGTCTGATCACGGCTCCTGCCTGATCACGGTGACCGCCGGGCCAGCGCCTCGGCCAGGCGGTCCATGATCCGGTCGATGATCGTCGGCGTGGTGGCGTAGTTCAGGCGCACATGGGTGCGCTCGTAGTCGTCGCCGAAGAACCGGCCCGGCGAGAGCGCCACCCGGGCGTTCTCCAGCAGCCAGTCGGTGGCGACCGGGCCGCTGTCGCGGTCGAACCCGTATGCGCGCAGATCGATCCATGCCAGGTAGCTGGCCTGGGGGCGACCGGCGACGGCGTACGGGACGTCGGCCGCCAGGCGGGCGATCACCTGGTCACGGCGCTGCCTGAGGTACCCGCAGGCGGCCACCCGCCAGGGCTCGCCGTGCTCGAGCGCCGCTTCCATCGCCGCCAGCCCCAGGATGCCGATCCCGCCCCGGCGGCCCACGACGGCGTCGGTGAACCGGGCCGCCAGCTCCCGGGTGCCGGCGATCGTGACGGCGCACTTGAGCCCGGCGGTGTTCCAGCCCTTGGAGGTCGAGGTCACGACCACGGTGCGGTCCGCCGGCAGGCCGGCGGCGAGGGCGCTCACGTGCTCCCCCTCCAGCACCAGCGGGGCGTGGATCTCGTCGCACACGAGCCAGGCCCCGTGCTCCTGCACCAGCGCGACGACGCCGGCCATCTCGGCCGCCGTCAGAACCGTTCCGGTGGGGTTCTGGGGCTGGCACAGCAGCACCACCCGGGCGCCGCCGGCCAGCGCCGCGCCGATGCCGTCGAGATCGAGCCGGTAGCGGCCGTCAGAGAGCAGGAGCGGCACGTCGACGGCGACCCTGCCCTCCTCCCCGGCCATGCGGCGCAGCGGGCCGTACAGGGGCGTCGAGATGACGACCCCGTCACCGGGCGAGCACAGCTCCGACAGGACGAGCTCGGCTGCGGCCACGACGTCGGGGACCATGTCGACGCACGCCGGGTCGACGACCGATCCGACGCGCGCGTACCACTGGGCGACGAGCTCCGGCAGACGGGTGGCGTGGAGCCGCGGCGTGTAGCCGACGTCGCCGTCGGCCACCATGGCGGCGAGCACCGCGGTGATCGGCTCGGCCAGGGGGAGATCCATGTCGGCCACGAAGGCCGGCAGCACGTCGGCTGGGTGCTCCGACCAGCGGTAGCCCCGACGGCGGCGCAGGCGTTGCTCGGTCAGCTCGGCCATCGCCGCGTCGAGATCCATGGCCGGACTCTACGGTGCACCGTCCGACGGGTGCCCAGGACCAGGGCCGGGGCTCAGGACGGGACGGCGACAGGGGTGGGCCGGGGAGCCCAGACGCGACGCGCAGCGGTGGCCGGAGCGGGCCGAACGGACCGTTTCGCCGTCGGTCCCGGCGCAGTTCACCTCTCCTGATGATCCCCGCCGGGACGCCGGTTCCGAGGATGAGTGCACCAACCGGTCGTCCCCGACCACATCCCAACCACCCAATCCAACTCAGGAGGAGCACCCATGCTCGCCATGTTCGTCGAGGTCCAGAACTGGATCGCTGATCGCAAGGCCCAGATCGAGGAGCGCGGCGCCACCGCCGTCGAGTACGCCCTCATGGTCGGCCTCATCGCCGTCGCCATCATCGGCGCCGTCTCGCTGCTCGGCAACCGCGTCCGCACCAGCTTCAACAACGTCACCAACACGCTGCCGGCCTGATCCCGGCCACGCTCCCGCCGCCGCACGGCGTCGGGAGCGGACAGCAGAACTGCGCCCACGGGGGTCGGCTCACCAGCCGGCCCCCGTGCCGCGTCCGGCACCGGTTCCGGAGCGGGGTTCAGCCCTTCCTGGTGGTCAGGTCCACGGGGCGGCTGACGGACTCGAAGAAGTCGTTGCCCTTGTCGTCGACCACGATGAAGGCGGGGAAGTCCTCCACCTCGATCGACCACACCGCCTCCATGCCCAGCTCGGGGTACTCGAGCACCTCCACCTTGCGGATGCAGTCCCGGGCC
>JBIKWW010000068.1:0-11358 GCA_044356125.1 Acidimicrobiia bacterium | reverse complement strand
AGCCCGACGTCTTCTCGATCGACGACCTCCGCACCGCCAAGGGGAAGCGCACCTTCTGGGACGGCGTGCGCAACTACATGGCCCGCAACTGGATGCGCGACGACATGTCCGTGGGTGACGTCGTGCTCTTCTACCACTCGAACACGAAGGTTCCCGGGGTCGTCGGCCTGGCGGTCGTCGACCAGGCCGCCTCCGCCGATCCGACCCAGTTCGACCCCACGAGCGATTACTTCGATCCCACCAGCACGCCCGAGAATCCCCGCTGGGTGGCCGTGACGGTGCGGTTCCAGGAGAAGTTCAACGGCGTCATACCCCTCGACGAGATCCGTCAGCGCGCTGATGATCTGGGTGACTTCCCGCTCATCCGCAAGGCCAACCGGCTCTCGGTCATGCCGGTCACGGACGAGCAGTTCCGCGTCATCATGTCGATGAAGCCCTGACCGTGGGCTCCGCTGCCCCCGGCCGGGTGGTCGCGGTCAGCACCGCGGCAGCGGGGATGGGGTCCTCCATCGGGTTCATGACGGGCCTCATGAGCCCGGTGCTGCAGGACGACCTGAGGGTCTCCCGCGCCGCCGTGGGCCTGCTCGTGGGGCTGTTCTTCGGCGCCACCGGCCTGGGCTCGCGCACCGGGGGCGCGCTCGTCGACCGTCTCGGTGCCCGCGCCACGGTCACGGCCGACCTCGTCGTGGTGGCCGCCTGTGCCGGAACCGCCGCCCTCCTCGGCCACTATGGCGTGCTGCTGGTCGCCAGCGTGATCGCCGGGTTCGGCTACGCCCTGTGCATCACCGGGACGAACGTGGCGGTCGCCGCCGCCGTTCCCGTGACGCGCCGGGCCCGGGCGCTGACCGTCAAGACGGCGGGCATCCCCGCCCAGGTGGCCATCGGGTCGCTGCTGGGGCCCTCACTGGGTGAGCGCTTCGGCTGGCGGGCCGTGATGGGCGGCGTGGCGGTCGTCGCCGCCGCCGTGGCCCTGCTGGCGTCGGCGACGCTGCCCCGCGGCGGGACCGTCGAACGGGCGGCCGACCGGGGGCCGCTCCCGTCCGGCTTCGTCCGCTTCCCGATCGCCTGCTTCCTGCTCATCGCCGGGACCCAGCCGCTGTTCTCCTGGGTGGTGCCCTACCTGCGGGACGCCGCCGGGCTGTCGCTGACCGCCGCCGGACGGCTCGCTGCGGTCGGATCGGCGCTCGGCGTCGTCGTGATGATCGCCGTGGCCTCGCGCTCGGACCGGCTGGGGCCCGGCAACCGGGTCCCGACCATCGTGGTGCTGTGCGGCGCGTGCGCCGTCGGCGGTGTCCTGCTCGCCGCCGGGACCCGGGCCGGCGTGATCGTCGGGGCCATCGGCTTCGTGGGCGGGGCCGTGTCGCAGCTCGCCGCCATCGGCCTGCTGCACGCGTCGATCGTCGACGTCGCCCCCGACGCCGTCGGGCGCGGCTCTGGGGTGGCCATGACCGGGTACTACCTCGGGGCCCTGGTGGCGCCGTGGCTGTTCGGCTTCCTCGTCGACCGCAGCGGTGGGTTCGTGACGCCCTGGCTCGTGTGCGCCGGGAGCTGCGTGGCGGCGGCCACGGTCGTCAGCGGGTGCCGACGGATCCGCCCGGCCGTCGCCTGAACCGGGGCGGGCTTTCTCAGCGGGGCTGGGGGTGGTGGACGTACTCGGCGGTGAGCTCGTCGAGCTGGGCCTTGAGCGCCGGGTCCATGGGGGTGCGAACGGCAGCCACGGCGTCGGCCAGCTGGGCGGGCCGGGACGCACCCACGATCGGCGACGTCACCACCGGGTTGGCCAGGACCCACTGCACCGACAGCGTGGCCACGCTGACCCCGGCCTCGGCGGCGAGCGGGCGGAGGAGGTCCACCGTGTCGAACTGGTGGTCGTGCCAGTAGCGCTCCTGGTAGCGGTCGGCGGCGGTGCCGAGCGTGAAGCGGCTCCCTTCGGTCGGTCGGCCCCGCTGGTGCTTGCCCGACAGGAAGCCACCGGCGAGCGGGTTGTAGGGGATCACCCCGATGCCCTCGGCGGCGCACAG
This sequence comes from Acidimicrobiia bacterium, assembly GCA_044356125.1. GTDB lineage: Bacteria > Actinomycetota > Acidimicrobiia > Acidimicrobiales > JANYDT01 > JBIKWW01. Next base: position 9,337 of record JBIKWW010000068.1, on the reverse strand, counting down.
GGGCAGCAGCTCGCGCTCGATGGGCCGGTACAGGAGGTTGTAGCGGGGCTGGATCGAGTCGTACCGGGCCAGACCCAGGGTCTCGGACCGACCGACGGCCCGGGCCAGCTCCCAGGCCAGGTAGTTGGAGGCGCCGATGTAGCGGACCTTGCCCGAGCGGACGAGGTCGGTCAGCGCCCCGAGGGTCTCGTCGTGGGTGACCGTCGGGTCGAACTGGTGCATCTGGTAGAGGTCGATGTGGTCCGTTCGCAGCCGCCGCAGCGACGCCTCCACCGCCGACATGATGTGCTGGCGCGACGCCCCGCGGTCCCAGCGCCGGCTGCTCATCGGGCCGACGCACTTCGTCGCCAGGATCACGTCGTCACGACGCCCCGGCGACGCCGTCAGCCAGCGCCCGATGATCTCCTCGGTCCGCCCCGCGGTGGCGTGGTCACCCCCGAGTGGGTAGACGTCGGCGGTGTCGAGGAAGGTGATGCCGCTCTCGAGGGCGGTGTCGAGAATGGCGACGCTGGTCGCCTCGTCGCACTGGAGCCCGAAGGTCATGGTCCCCAGGCAGAGGCGGGAGACGGTCAGGCCGGTGCGGCCGAGGCGGACGTGCTGCATGGGGCCATGCTGCCACCCGGCGGTCAGGCGGCGATGCCGCGGCGCTGCACCTCGATGAGGCGCTCGATGCGGGCGTCGACGTCGCCCCATTCGAACTTCGGCTTGGAGATCATCAGCGACACCAACCCGTGGCAGGCCTGCCAGAGCTCCAGGGCCAGGTCCCGGGGATCGGTGATCCAGGTCGATCCGGCGTCGATGGCCGCCTGGCAGGCGGCGATGAGCCCGTCGATCCCGGTGACACCCACGACCCGGAGGTCGGCCCACTGCTCGGGGGTCAGGATGGCCTGGCCCATGAACAGGATGCGGTAATGCTCGGGGTGGGCGAGGCCGAACCGGATGTAGGCGCCCATCCGCACGAGGAGGCGCTCGAAGGGATCCTCGACGCCGTGCACGGCGGTGTCGATGGCCTCCTGGAGGTCACGGAACCGCCGGGCGCAGACCTCGAACAGGAGCTGCGTCTTGTCCTCGAAGTGCAGGTAGATGGCGGGCGGGGTGCAGCCCACCCGGTTGGCGACGGCCCGGATCGACACGGCGCCGTCGTGGCCGTACTTGGCCAGCAGGTACTCGGCGGCCTCGAGGATCTCGCCCCGGAGCCGCTCGCCCTCCCCGCGCTTGGCCCGCTCCCGGCGGGGTCGGGGGGCGCGCAGGGGACGGGCTGCGCCGGTCGGCCCGCCGGGGGCGCCGGGCGTCGGGGATGCGGGGGACCCGCCCGAGGCGATCGTCCCGGGATGACGCGGGAGCACCTGGAGCGGTGGGCGGGCGAAGCCCGACGGGGTGAGCGGGCCGTTCGGGGTGAGCGGGCCGTTCGGGGTGACGGAACGGTTCGGGGTGACGGAACGGTTCGGGGTGACCTGGGACGCGGACGGGATCGTCATGGCACGGACCTCCTGGTCCTTCTCACGAGCTCGTTGGGCGGGACCGCCCATCGAGCTCCAGGGAAGTTGTGAGCGGGATCAGCATCGGGCACGGACATGAGGAAGTCGTGAAGACGTCGCGATCATGTCGCGGATGCATGTGCATGAGCCCGGATCCATGTCATGGGTTCGCGTCGCATCCGCGTCCCGGGATCCGGATCGGCTCAACGCCGCCGGATGACCGCCCGGGTCCGGCGCGGGTCGGTGGGATCGAGGTCGAGCTTGAGGGACCCGTCGCCGTCGCCATCGCCGCGCTCGCTCACGGCCACGATCTCGTCCTTGGCCCGGTCCGGATCGAACACGTTGCGGAAGCCGAGGGCCAGCGCCGCTCCGACCGAGCCGTTCGCCGACCCTCGGCGCGCCAGGGGGACGCCCTCCACGGCGTAGCGAAGGCGGCGGCGGCGCTCCAGCTCGGCGAACCAGGGATCCCGGAACAGGGCCCGGTAGCGGTCCTCCTGCTCCTCGTAGCTGCTCCGGGGGTCGATCCCGTAGCGGGCCCACAGCTCGGCCAGTGCCTCGTCATCGGGCCAGGGCCGGGCCTCGCCGAGCTCACGCAGGCGCTCCTCGACCTCGGCGACGGCAGCGGCGGCGACGGCACCCTCGTGCTCGATCTCGATCTCGATCTCGACAGCCCGCTCGGCCTCGATCTCGGCGACGGCGTCGGCCGGGGCGGGGTTGCGGTCCTGCTCGTCCACGTCGGCAGTCTCCCAGGGCACCCGGGACAATGGGGACGGGGCACGGGACCCGGCTCCCGCCGGCTCGGACCGGCCGACCAGGGACTGCGGCGCCCGGCCCTCAGCGGGGCAGACGGTCGATCAGGTCGTGCCCGAGGCGGGCCATCACGGCCACCTCCGGGCGGTCACCGGCGGCCCGGGCGGCCGCTCCGGCCCGGTCGGCCACGCCCCGGGCGTAGGCGATGGCACCGTCGATGCCGGTGGAGGCGCGGACCAGTTTGCGCACCCGGTCGACCTCACCCCGGTCGATCGGACCACCGAGCGAGGCCCGCAGCTCGGCGCCCACCGCCGGATCGGCCAGGCCGAGCAGCACGGGCAGGGTGTAGGTGCCCTCGACGAGATCGTTCCCGGCAGGCTTGCCCAGCTGCTCGTCGGTGGCGATCACGTCGAGGATGTCGTCGCAGATCTGGAACACGAGGCCGATCTGCTCGCCGAACTCGGTCAGCGCGTCGATCCGGGGCCGGTCCAGCCCCGCCGTGATGCCGCCGATGCGGGCCGCCGTCGAGAACAGCGACGCCGTCTTCCCGCCGATCGAGCTCAGGTAGGAGTCGATGGGACGGTCGGCGTCGTAGACCGTCTGCAGCTCGAGCACCTGGCCCTCGCACAAACGCCCGATGGTGCGCCCGAGCAGGCCGGCCACCTCGACGCCCAGGGAGGCGGCGATCTCGGAGGCCTTGGCGAGGAGGAAGTCCCCGGCCAGGATCGCCACCAGGTTGCCGAACCGGGCGTTGGCGCTGGGCACGCCGCGACGCGTGGTCGCCTCGTCCATCACGTCGTCGTGGTAGAGCGAGCCGATGTGGACCAGCTCGACGGCCACGGCGCCCTGCACGACGTCGTCCACCGCCCGCCCGTCGCCGGTGTAGGCCGCAGCCAACGCCATCACGGGCCGCAGCCGCTTGCCGCCGGCCGCGATCAGGTGACCGCCGACCTCGGCCATGAACGGATCCGTCGACGCCACGGAAGCCCGCAGCGCCGCTTCGACCCGTTCCAGGTCGGCGGCGAGCAGCGGCAGTTCGAGGGGCAGGGCCGAGGCCACGCAGCGAGGCTACGTCACCTCGCGACGACACCGTTTGTCATCGTGTCGTCATCGACCGACGCCGTCGGTTCCCGGGTGACCTGGGTCATCTCGTGGGGCTTCCTGCCGATCGGTGGAACACGGAGTGCCGCTGCGAGGTTCTTCCACCGGGAACGAGGTTCATCCCCGATGGTGGATCCCTGCACCGGACCCCCCGGTACGATGCACCCACCCCGATCCGCACTGGAGGCGGTTGCTGTGTTCGAGAGGTTCACCGACAGGGCCCGGCGGGTCGTCGTCCTCGCTCAGGAGGAGGCCCGTCTCCTCAACCACAACTACATCGGCACCGAGCACATCCTCCTCGGTCTCATCCACGAGGGTGAGGGCGTCGCCGCCAAGGCGTTGGAGTCGCTGAACATTTCCCTCGAGGCTGTCCGCAACCAGGTCGAGGAGATCATCGGGCACGGGTCGACGGCGCCGTCGGGCCACATCCCCTTCACGCCCCGGGCCAAGAAGGTGCTCGAGCTCTCGCTGCGCGAGGCCCTGCAGCTCGGCCACAACTACATCGGCACCGAGCACATCCTCCTCGGCCTCATCCGGGAGGGTGAGGGTGTCGCCGCCCAGGTGCTCGTCAAGCTCGGCGCCGATCTCAGCCGCGTCCGCCAGCAGGTCATCCAGCTCCTGTCCGGCTACCAGAGCGGCAGCCCGGGGGCGGCTCCGGGTTCGCCGGCCTCGGAGAGCAAGGGCCAGCCCGCCGGGGTCAGCAGCGGTTCCCAGGCGGGTGACCAACCGCAGGGGTCGCTGGTGCTCGACCAGTTCGGCCGCAACCTCACGACCCTCGCCCGGGAGAAGAAGCTCGACCCGGTCATCGGGCGCGAGAAGGAGATCGAGCGGATCATGCAGGTCCTCTCGCGTCGCACGAAGAACAACCCGGTGCTCATCGGCGAGCCGGGCGTGGGCAAGACGGCGATCGTCGAGGGCCTGTCGCAGAAGATCGTGGCCAACGACGTGCCCGACACGATCAAGGACAAGCAGCTCTACACCCTCGACCTCGGCGCCCTGGTGGCCGGCTCGCGCTACCGCGGCGACTTCGAGGAGCGCCTCAAGAAGGTCCTCAAGGAGATCAAGACCCGAGGCGACATCATCCTGTTCATCGACGAGATCCACACCCTGGTCGGCGCCGGCGCCGCCGAGGGCGCGATCGACGCCGCCAGCATCCTCAAGCCCATGCTGGCCCGCGGTGAGCTGCAGACGATCGGGGCGACCACGCTCGACGAGTACCGCAAGCACTTGGAGAAGGACTCCGCCCTCGAGCGCCGGTTCCAGCCCATCAAGGTCCAGGAGCCGTCGGTGGCCCACACCATCGAGATCCTCAAGGGCCTGCGTGACCGCTACGAGACCCACCACCGGGTCCAGATCACGGACCAGGCCCTGGTGGCCGCGGCCAACATGGCCGATCGGTACATCTCCGACCGCCAGCTGCCGGACAAGGCGATCGACCTCATCGACGAGGCCGGCGCGCGGCTGCGCATCAAGCGCATGCAGTCCCCGGCGGATCTCCAGGAGATCGAGAACGACCTCGCCCGGGTCCGCAAGGAGAAGGACGACGCCATCGAGGCCCAGAAGTTCGAGCAGGCCGCCAAGCTGCGCGACCGCGAGAAGGAGCTGATGGAGGCCAAGGCGGCCAAGGAGAAGGAGTGGAAGGCGTCGGGAGTCGATCTCTACGACGTCGTCGACGAGGAATCCATCGCCGAGGTGCTGTCGATGTGGACCGGCATCCCCGTCTACAAGCTCACCGAGGAGGAGACGGCCAAGCTCCTGCGCATGGAGGAGGAGCTCCACAAGCGGGTCATCGGCCAGGAGGCCGCCATCCGGGCCGTCAGCCAGGCCATCCGCCGCACCCGGGCCGGGCTCAAGGATCCCAAGCGTCCCTCGGGATCGTTCATCTTCCTGGGGCCGACCGGTGTCGGCAAGACCGAGCTGGCCAAGACGCTCGCCGAGTTCCTCTTCGGTGACGAGCAGGCGATGATCACCCTCGACATGTCCGAGTACATGGAGAAGCACACGGTCAGCCGGCTCGTGGGTTCGCCCCCCGGCTACGTGGGGTACGACGAGGGCGGTCAGCTCACCGAGCAGGTCCGCCGCCGTCCGTTCTCCGTCGTGCTGTTCGACGAGATCGAGAAGGCCCATCCCGACGTGTTCAACACCTTGCTCCAGATCCTGGAGGAGGGTCGCCTCACCGACAGCCAGGGCCGCTCGGTGGACTTCAAGAACACCGTGATCATCATGACGTCCAACCTCGGCACGGCCGATCTGCGCAAGGCCCAGATCGGCTTCTCCAAGGGCGGCGACGACGTCAGCTACGAGAAGATGAAGCTGAAGGTCAACGACGCGCTGAAGAACCACTTCCGCCCGGAGTTCCTCAACCGCATCGACGAGGTCATCGTCTTCCACGAGCTGTCGCGCACCGAGGTCACCCAGATGGTGGACCTGATGACGCGGCGCCTGACCGAGCAGCTGAAGGCCCAGGGCATCGGTCTCGAGCTCACGCCCGAGGCCAAGGAGCACCTCGCCGAGAAGGGCTACGACCCGACCCTCGGTGCCCGGCCGCTGCGTCGCTCGATCCAGCGTCTCATCGAGGACCCGCTCTCGGAGAAGCTCCTGTGGAAGGAGTTCTCGCCCGGGCAGACCATCGTGGTCGACCTGGTCGACGGGGAGCTGTCCTTCCGGGCCGTCGACCCCATCGCCGAGCCTCCCGCCGAGGAGCTGGTCGGCGGCGGCGAGTCGCCGACCCCGGGCGAGGGCTGAGCACGGGCGGCGGATCCGCCGCTCATTCGAACTCGAATTCGGGAGTCACGGGTCACCATTGACGGGCCGACGGGCCATCATGGTGACCCGTGGGCCTGCTCGCCGCTTCGGAACGGACCGACTTCGTCAGCATCGACGTCCCCGCCTGGGCGTGGGGCGCTCTCGTCGGCGTGCTGGCGGTGATGCTGGCGGTCGACCTCATCCGTCACCGGGACGCGCACGCGCCGCACCCGCGCGAGGCGCTGATCGAATCGATCGTGTGGGTGGCCTGCGGGGCCGCCTTCGCGGTCGTGGTCGCCGTGGCCTTCGGCGGGCGGGCCTTCGGGGAGTACATCAGCGGGTACCTGATCGAGAAGTCGCTGTCGGTGGACAACGTGTTCGTGTGGTCGATCCTCTTCGCCACCATGGGCATCCCGGTCAAGTACCAGCACCGGGTGCTGTTCTGGGGCATCTTCGGGGCGCTCGCCATGCGGGCCGGCTTCATCTTCGCCGGGGCCGCGCTCATCGAGGCGTTCTGGTGGATCCTGCTCGTGTTCGGTCTGTTCCTGGTGTTCACCGGGGCCCGGATCATCCGCCACCGCGAGGGTGAGGGCCATTCGAGCTCGAGCGCCGGCGTGAAGATCCTGCGTCGGTTCATGCCGGTGACCGACGAGCTCGACGGGCAGAAGTTCATCACCGTGAGGAACGGCGTGCGCATGGCGACGCCGCTGCTCGCCGCCCTCGTCGTGGTCGAGCTCACCGATCTCGTCTTCGCCGTGGATTCGGTGCCCGCCATCCTCGCCGTGTCCCGGGAGCCGTTCCTCGTGTTCGCCGCGAACGCCTTCGCCATCCTCGGGTTGCGGGCCATGTACTTCCTGCTGGCCGACGCCAAGGAGCGCTTCCACTACCTCTCCCACGCGCTGGGCGGGATCCTGGTGTTCGTCGGCCTCAAGATGACCGTCTCGCACTGGTACCACCTGAACACGTTCGTGTCGCTGGGCGTGATCATGACGATGCTGGCCGGGGCGATCGTGTTCTCGATCCGCAAGGCGGCCCAGCTGGGCGTCGCCCCCAGGGATCTCCACGCCGCCCACGATCACGCCTGATCGGGTCTGCGAACCGGGTGGGCCCGGGCCGTCGGGCAGACTCGCATCTCGTGTCCCGTCCGTCCCGCCCGGTGGCCCGGTTGCTCGCCACCCTCGCCGTCATGGTCCTGGGCGTGACCCTGAGCGGCTGCAGAGGGGAGCTCGTCACCAGCGTCGACCTGGAGCGCGACGGGTCCGGGGTCGTGTCGCTCACGTTGCTGCTCGACCGCGAGGCGGCGGCGGCCCTGCGCCGGATCGGTCCGCTGGACTCCCTCGTCGGCGCCGCCGACCTGCGGGCCGAGGGTTGGCAGGTGGTCGGTCCCGTGCCGAGGCCGCCCGGGGGGTTCGTCGAGTACCGCGCCGACCGCGCCGTGCGCAGCGCCGAGGAGGCCACCGCTGCGCTGGCCCGTGTATCGCCGGTGTTCGCCGGGCTCCGGGTCGGTCGCAGCACCGGGTTCGCCACCGTCCGCTCGGCCGTCCAGGGCGAGGTCGACCTGAGCGGCGGGGCCGAGGCGGTGGCCGGTGACCCGCTGCTGACCCGCACGTTCGGGTCGCCGCTCGGGGCTCCGGTCGCCGAGGTGGAGCGCGAGCTCGGAGGCCCGCTCGGCCAGCGTCTGGCGATGACCCTGGAGGTCCGGCTGCCCGGTCGGGCCCCGCAGCGCGTGGAGCTTCCCCTGGGGCAGCGGACGACGGTCGCCGTCACCACCACCGAGCGCGACGTCCGGTCGCTCGTCGCCGGTGCCATCGGCCTCGTAGGACTGGGCGTCACCGTCACGGTGGCACTGGCCATGGTGGCGGCGTCCCGTCGCAGCGCCCGGTTCCGGCCGCCGACTGTCAGTGGCCGTCCGTAGCATCGTCGGGGTGACACCGCCCGCCATGCCTGCCGCCAAGCCGTCCCGCGCCCAGCGGCCCCGCACCGTGCACCGGTGCACCGAGTGCGGCGGGATGACGCCGAAGTGGGCCGGGCAGTGCCCGTCGTGCAGTGCCTGGAACACGCTCGTGGAGGAGCGCGAGGAGCCGGCCGTGGCGTCACGGGCGGCGGGTGCCGCAGCGGCGGTACCGGTCGTGGCCGCCACTGCGATGCGGGCGGTCCGGATGGACCAGTGGTCGGCCCGTCCGACGGGGATCGACGAGCTCGACCGCGTGCTCGGAGGGGGGCTCGTGCCGGGCAGCGTCACCCTCCTCGGCGGGGAGCCGGGCATCGGCAAGTCGACGCTGCTGCTGCAGCTGCTGGCGTCGATGGCCGACGCCGGCTACCGGGCCCTGCTCGTGTCGGGCGAGGAGAGCGCCCAGCAGGTGCGGCTGCGCGCCGAGCGGCTCGACGCCGTGCAGGACGAGCTGTGGCTGGCGGCGGAGACGTCGCTTCCCGACGTGCTCGGCCACCTCGAGGCGGTCCGTCCCGATGTCGCCGTGATCGACTCGATCCAGACGATGGCCGACCCGTCGCTGTCATCGGCACCGGGGAGCGTCACCCAGGTGCGCGAGTGCGCCCATGCGATCGTGCGCACGGCCAAGGAGCAGGGCATCGCCGTCGTGCTCGTCGGCCATGTCACGAAGGAGGGGTCCCTGGCCGGGCCGCGGGTGCTCGAGCACGTGGTCGACACCGTGCTGTCCTTCGAGGGCGATCGTCACCACGGCCTGCGGCTGCTGCGGGCGGTCAAGCACCGCTTCGGCGCCACCGGCGAGCTCGGCCTGTTCGAGATGCGCGAGGTCGGGCTGTGCTCGGTGGCCGATCCGAGCGCCATGCTCCTGGGGGACCGCTGTCCCGACGTACCGGGATCGCTCGTCGTGCCGGCGATGGATGGTCACCGGCCGTTGCTCGTCGAGGTGCAGGCGCTGGTGGCGCAGACGGGCAACCCGCAGCCCCGTCGCTCGGCCCAGGGCATCGACGCCGGGCGTCTGGCGCTCCTGCTGGCCGTGCTCGACGCCCGGGTCAAGTTCCACTTCTGGGATCAGGAGGTGTTCGCGTCGGTCGTGGGCGGGATCCGGATCTCCGAGCCGGCGGCCGACCTCGGCATCGCCATGGCCCTGGCGTCGGCGGCGTGCTCGCACGTGCTGCCCGGGGGGATGGTCGCCATCGGTGAGGTCGGCCTGGCCGGTGAGGTCCGCCAGGTGCAGCACGCCGGGCGGCGGCTGGCCGAGGCGGCCCGGCTGGGGTTCACCGAGGCGCTCGTACCCGCTTCCCTTCCCGATCCCGGC
>JBIKWW010000442.1:0-3215 GCA_044356125.1 Acidimicrobiia bacterium | reverse complement strand
GGCTCGGGGGCCTCGTCGGCCGGGTGATCGGCGGCGTGCTCACCGACACCTTCGGGGGGCGCCTGCCGCTGCGGGTCGGCATGGGGCTGATGGCCGTCGCCGGCCTGGCCATGATCCGTCCCTCCAGTGTCGAGGTGGTGATCGGCGCCCGGCTCCTGCAGGGCGTGAGCGAGGCGGTCACCTACACGGCGGGGGCCACGCTGCTCGTGGAGAACGTCCCGGCGGAGCGGCGGGCCCGGTTCCTGTCCTTCAACGGCTCGGCGGTCTGGGGTGGCCTGACCCTGGGTCCCGCCCTCGGCGAGTCACTGGGCCGCCTGCCCGCCGGCGGCGTGGTGGTGCTGGTGTCGTGCGTGGTCGCGGTCGCGGCCTCGTTCCGGGCCCCCGAGCGCACCCACCGCCCGTCGGGCCGGGTGCGGGTCCGCTTCCCGCGGGTGGCGTGGGTCCCGGGCGTCGTGATCGGCCTCTACAACTTCGGCTACACGGCCGTCACCGGCTTCCTGATCCTGCACCTGCGGGACCGGGGCATCGATCCGGCCTGGGCGCTCACCACCTACGGGGTGTCGGTGGCCTGCGGCCGCCTGGCCCTCGGCGGTCTGCCCGACCGTCTCGGTCCGCGCCCCAGTCTGGCCGTGGGCCTGAGCGGTCTGGCCGCCTCGCTCACCGTCGTCGCCTGGGCCCCGAGCCGCCCGGTCGTGCTGCTGGCGCTGGCGTGCTTCGGCGTCTGCTACTCGCTGCCGTTCCCGGCCATCGCCACCCTGACCATCGACCGTGCCGACCCCGACGAGCGGGCGTCGGCCCTGGCCACCCTCAACGCCGTCTACGACGTGCTCGCGCTGTCCTCGGGGGTGCTGTTCGGGTGGATCGCTGAGGCCGCCGGCACGGGCACGGTGATGGCCGCCGCCGTGAGCGGCATCGGCGCCTCGCTGGTGCTCGCCCTCGTCGTCGTGGCCCCCCGCCGTGGCGCCCCGGCCGGGCACCCGTAGGCTCGAGCCCATGTCCGAGCGCACGTCCGAGCCCACGTCCGACAGCAGGGTGATGACCAACGAGACGGTCGAGCTGCTCCAGGCGCTCATCCGCAACGAGTGCGTCAACGACGGCACCCCCGACTCGGGCCACGAGCGCCGCAACGCCGATCTCCTGCAGACGTACCTGGAGGGGGCCGGGCTCGACGTGCAGCGCCTCACCCCGCACGGCGACCGCACCTCGATCGTCGCCCGCATCGAGGGCCGCGACCCGAGCGCACCCAAGCTGTGCTTCATGGGCCACACCGACGTCGTGCCCGTCAATGCGGCGGGTTGGAGCCGTGATCCCTTCGGCGGGGAGCTGATCGACGGCGAGGTCTGGGGCCGAGGTGCGCTCGACATGCTGTGCCTCACGTCGTCGATGGCGGTGGCGTTCAAGCACCTGGCCCGTGCCGGGTTCCGCCCGGAGGGCGACCTGATCTACTTCGGGGTGGCCGACGAGGAGGCGGGCGGGACCTACGGCGCCGAGTGGATCCTCGAGCGCCACTGGGACGCGCTCCGCTGCGACTGGATGGTCACCGAGATGGGTGGCTTCTGGGCGGGCGACGACCGCTCCCTGCTCATCGCCACCGCCGAGAAGGGCCTGGCCTGGCGGCGCCTGACCATCGGCGGCACGCCCGGTCACGGCTCCATGCCCTACCGCACCGACAACGCCCTGGTGAAGGCGGCCGAGATCGTGCGCCGCATCACCGCCTGGACGGGCGCGCCGGTGCTCGACGAGCGCTGGCGGGTGCTCGTCGCGACGAGCGGGTTCGACGAGGACCTGCAGCGCCTGCTGCTCGACCCGGGCCGGGTGGCCGAGGCGCTCGCCTCGCTGCCCGCCCCGGTGGCCCGCCGGATGCACGCCTGCGCCCACACCACGATGTCGTGCAACGTCGTGCACGGTGGCCAGAAGACCAACATCATCCCCGACCGCGTCGAGCTCGACATCGACATCCGCACCATGCCCGGCTTCAGCGGCGACGACGTCGACGCCCTGCTCGTCGAGATCCTCGGGGAGCTCGCCGCCGACGTGACGATCTCGCCGATCTCGAGCTCGCATTCGACCGAGTCGACGATGCGGTCGCCGCTGTGGGACTCCCTGGCCCGGCGGGTGCGGGCCGAGTTCCCCGAGGCCGAGCTGGCGCCGGCGCTCATGGTCGGTGGGACCGACGGCCGGTTCTTCCGTGACCGCGGCGTCACGACCTACGGGGCCGGGCTCTTCAGCCGGGCCATCGACCGCCAGGCCGTGGCCTCCCGCTTCCACGGCCACGACGAGCGCATCGACGTCGAGTCGCTGCGCCTGTGCACGCAGCTGTGGCACGGCCTGGCCACCGAGCTCCTGGGCGACCGCCCATGACCGGCGATCACGACCGCATCCTCGGGGCGGTCGCCGGCTCCCACGTGGCGTTGTGCCGGGCGCCGAGGGCGGCGGCGGTCGTCGTCGACGCCGACCGGCGACGGCTGGCCGACTGGGGCCGGGAGGCGACGGCGGAGACGGTCTTCCGCATCGCCTCGATGACGAAGAGCTTCACCGCTGCGCTCGTGCTCGCCCTGCGCGACGACGGGGTGCTCGGCCTCGACGTGCCGGTGGCCGACCTGGCGCCGGAGCTCGCCGGGGTGGTCGGGCCGGGCCCCGACCCGGTGCCGCTGACGTTGCGCCACCTGCTCACGATGAGCTCCGGCCTGGCCACCGACGATCCGTGGGCCGACCGCCACCTCGACGCGACCGACGCCGAGCTCGACGGCTGGCTGGCGGCGGGGCTCCGCTTCGCCCATCCGACCGGCACCGCCTTCGAGTACTCCAATCTCGGGTACGCGCTCGTCGGCCGGGTGGTGCACCGGGTGACGGGCCGGCGGGTGCAGGAGCTCGTCACCGGGCGGCTGCTGGCCCCGCTCGGCCTGACCCGGACGGCCTGGACGGCCGCTGCGCTCCCGTCGGGCACCGACGTCGCCGTCGGGCACCACCCCGTCGACGGTGACCCGGTCCCGACCGAGCCGCTCGGCGACGGGGTCGTCGCGCCCATGGGCGGGCTGTGGTCCTGCACGGCCGACCTGGGGCGCTGGGTGTCGTTCCTCGCTGCCGCATGGCGGGCCGACCTGGCCGGAGCCGACGATGCCGTGCTGCGTGCCGCCTCCCGTCGCGAGCTGCAGCAGGTCCAGCGGATGGCCCCGGCGCGCCGGGCCGTCGCCGCCGACGGGTCGGTGCGGATC
>JBIKWW010000441.1:0-3220 GCA_044356125.1 Acidimicrobiia bacterium | reverse complement strand
GTGGCTTCGGTGGTGGTGAGGCCGGCGGCCGGGTCGGTGCCCAGCGTGGCCAGGACGTCAGCGGCGGGGATCCGATGCCAGTCGGTCCCCGCGGCCTCCGTCACGACAGAAGAAGTGGAGTTCACGCAAATACGGTAGGTGAACGGCGCTGTTACGGGGGCCACACCGCTGCCGGGCCGGGCCCGGGTGCCCGGCGGCGATACTGGACCGGTGGGCCATCACGTGATCACCCTGACCGGTCGCGATCGACCGGGGATCGTGCACGCCGTCTGCTCGGCGCTGCTCGACCACGGGGCCAACATCGTCGAGAACGCCCAGTTCAGCGAGCCCGACACGGGCACGTTCTGCATGCGGATGGAATGCGACGCCGACGTCGCATCCTCGGCGGTGCTGCAGGCGACGATCGAGGCCCACCTCGGGGACCCTGCCGCCACCGTCCACGTGCGCCCCACCGGGCACCGTCCCCGGGTGCTGCTGATGGTGTCCCGCCAGGACCACTGCCTGGTCGACCTGCTCTACCGGTGGCGCAACGGCGAGCTGGCCGTCGACATCCCGCTGATCGTCTCCAACCATCCCGACTGCGGCCCGATCGCCGCCGCCCACGGCATCGACTACCGCCACCTCCCGGTCACGGCGGACACCAAGGCCGGGCAGGAAGCCGAGCTGCGGCGCCTGGTCGCCGGGCACGGCGTCGATCTCGTCGTGCTGGCCCGGTACATGCAGGTGCTGAGCGACGACCTGTGCCGGTTCCTCGACGGCCGCGCCATCAACATCCACCACTCGTTCCTGCCCGGCTTCAAGGGCGCCCGCCCCTACCACCAGGCCCATGCCCGGGGCGTGAAGCTGGTCGGGGCGACGGCCCACTTCGTCACGGCCGAGCTCGACGAGGGCCCGATCATCGAGCAGGACGTCACCCGGGTCGACCACACCTTCACCGCCGAGGCGCTGACCGCGATCGGGCGCGACGTGGAGCGCATGGTCCTGTCGCGTGCGGTGCGGCTGTGGGCCGAGGACCGGGTGTTCCTCGTCGGGGCCAAGACCGTCGTGTTCCGCTGACGGGCGGCGCCGTCGGGGTCAGCTCAGACAGACCGGCGGCAGCTCGAACCAGCGGAGGTGCTCGAACCCGGCCGACAGGATCCCGGCACCGGGATCGGTGCGATCGAGCGGCGGGCGGGCGGTGAGCAGGGCCCTTGCGGCCTCCAGGTATCCCGTCAGGGCCGACTCGGGAGCGGTGAGGCGCGGCACGGGGGGCCGGCGGAGCTCACCGGTGGCGGCGTCGTAGGTGATGTCGGTCAGATGCAGCGGTGGCTCGACGGGCCCGTGGCGGTGGTGCCAGCGACCGGTGGCCGGATCGAAGCGGTACTCGGGGAGCAGCGCAGCCCCGTGGTTGGCCACCAGCGACACCGACTCGACGAGGTACTCGAACACCGCCTCGGAGATGAACGAGTTGAAGCTGACGCGCGTCCACCCCGGCTTGATGCCCTCGCAACCCTCGCTGATCTCGCTCTGGAACTCCTGGGAGCGGTCGAGGTCGATGCCGAGCAGGCGGTGACCGTAGGGCCCGGCGCAGGAGCACCCGCCCCGGGACTGGATGCCGAAGAGGTCGTTCAGCACGGCGACCACGAAGTTGTGGTGCAGGAACCGACCGCCCGGGCGACGGACCACGAACGACACGATGGGCAGACGCTCGGCGGCGGTGTTGCCCAGGAGCTGGATGGACGGATCGGCCGACCACCGCTCGACGGCGCGCCGCCAGAACGACTCCTCCCGGGCCCGGATGGTGTCGGTCCCGATGGCCGCCTTGAGCTGGAAGACCAGGCCGGCGCGGATCGACTCGACGATCGCCGGTGTGCCGCCCTCCTCCCGGTGGACCGGGTCGGCCAGGTACACGTGGTCGGTGGGGTTCACGTAGGCGACGGTCCCCCCGCCCACGACGTCGGGCACGCGGTTGCGCAGGAGCTCCTTGCGCACCACGAGCACGCCGGGCGTGCCGGGGCCGCCGACGAACTTGTGCGGGCTGAGGAAGACGGCGTCCTTGTGGGCGGCGGGATGGCGCTCGCAGCGCGGCGACATATCGATGTCGACGTAGGGGCCGGCGGCGGCGAAGTCCCAGAACGACAGGGCCCCGTGCCGGTGCAGCAGATCGGCGATGGCGCAGGTGTCGGTCAGGATGCCGGTGACGTTGGAGGCCGACGAGAACGACCCGATGCGCAGCGGGCGGTCGCGGGAGCGCCGGAGGGCGGCTTCGAGGGCCACGAGGTCGACGTGGCCGTCGGCGTCCTCGGGGATGACGACGACGTCGGCGATGGTCTCGCGCCACGGCAGCTCGTTGGAGTGGTGCTCGTAGGGGCCGACGAACACGACGGGGCGCTGATCGGCCGGGATGTGCCCGGAGAGGCCCCAGCGGTCGTCGAGGTCGGCCGGGATCCGCAGGTTCAAGATGCCGACGAGCTTGTCGATCGCCCCCGTCGAGCCCGATCCGCAGAAGATGACGCAGGTGTCGTCCCCGCCGTTCACCGCGGCGTGGATGATCGAACGGGCCTCCTCGCGCAGGCGGGTGGTCTGCAGGCCCGTTCCCGAGGACTCGGTGTGTGTGTTGGCGTAGCGGGGCAGGACCTCGTCGCGGATGAACGACTCGATGAAGTCGAGGGCGCGGCCCGATGCCGTGTAGTCGGCGTAGGTGATCCGTCGCGGCCCGAAGGGGCCGTCCATCACCTGGTCGTCGCCGATCACGCCCTCCCGGATGCGTCGCAGCAGCGGCGTGTCCGGGAGAACGTGCTCGCACCGGGGGTCGGCGTCCATCGGCCCAGTCTGACGGACGCGTCGGGGTCGGGGTGCGCGCCGGCCCGTTCGGCCGGCCCGTTCCGCCGGATCAGCGGAAGACGTAGGGGTCGAGGCTCTCCTGGGCCCGGCGCCGGAACCGGTGCCAGAGGCCACCGCCGTAGTAGGCGAGGCTGCCCGGCTCGGCCTCGCCGTGCCCGTTGTAGTAGGAGATGCAGTCCCGCAGGGGGGCGGTGGCGACGTCGGCGTCGCGGCAGTGCCGGGAGTAGGCCTCCTCCGCCTCGGGGGTCACGTCGACGACGGTCGCGCCACACTCCTGCATGGTCTGCAGCATCCAGGCGATGTACTCGACGTGGGCGACGATGGCGTCGGTGAAGTTGAAGCTGCCGCCTCCGCCCTGCGGGCCGGTCACGATGAACAGGTTCGGGAACCCGCTCGT
>JBIKWW010000440.1:0-3260 GCA_044356125.1 Acidimicrobiia bacterium | reverse complement strand
GGGCCAACCTCGGCCCGGGTGCCTCGACCGGTTCGGCCCTGTCCGCCGTGTCAGCCATGGACGGACCCTACCGACGGGCTGAACACGGTTCACAAGATGGGCCGGGCCGGCGTTCCGACGGGGCCGGGGTACCGTCGACCCCATGGATCCGCGCATGACGAGGGCTCTGGGCGCGGTCGTGCTGGGGGCGGTCGTGGGCCGCTGGGCGTCGACGGGCCGCATCGCCGCGCTGTGGCGCCGGAACCAGGGATCGACGACGCGGACGGTCCCGGGCCCGCATCTGGCCGGGGTCAGCCGGGCGGCGCGCACCCAGGAGCTGGCCAAGGTGGGCGCCAAGGCGGGTGCCGGGTACGCCGCCCATCAGGTGCGGCGGTCGATCGTGCGGCCCGAGAAGCGGGCCGAGCTCGACGCCGCGTTCGAGCTGCGCACGGCCGAGCAGGTGGCCGAGGCCCTCGGCAACATGAAGGGCGTGCTGATGAAGCTCGGCCAGATGGCCAGCTTCCTCAACGAGGGGTTCCCCGAGCACCTGCGCGACCAGCTCGCCCAGCTGCAGGCCGACGCCCCGCCGATGGCGGCGGAGCTGGCCGCCGAGGTGGTCGAGCGGGAGCTGGGCGGCCCCCCGTCGCAGGTGTTCGCCGAGTGGGACCCTCACCCGCTGGCGGCGGCGTCGATCGGACAGGTCCACTGGGCCGTGCGCCACGACGGCCGACCGGTGGCCGTCAAGGTCCAGTACCCGGGCGTGGAACGGGCGATCCGGGCCGATCTCGACAACACGGCGATGCTCACGTCGATGCTCGGGATGCTGTTCACGGGGCTCGAGGTGGAGCCCTTCGTGGGCGAACTCCGGGCCCGGGTGGGCGAGGAGCTCGACTACCGCCTCGAAGCGGCGCGCCAGCGGCGCTTCGCCGCGATCTTCCGCGGCCACCCCACCATCGTCGTGCCCGAGGTGCACGACGATCTCAGCACCGGGCACGTGCTCACGACCGACCTGTCGTCGGGGTCCCGGTTCCCGGTGACGGCCGACTGGACGCAGCCCGAGCGGGACCTGGCGGCCGAGACCATCTACCGCTTCGTGTTCCGCAGCTTCAACCGGCATCTCGTGTTCAACGGTGATCCCCATCCGGGCAACTACCTGTTCGAGCGCGGTGGCCCGATGGGGGTGCGGGTGACGTTCCTCGACTTCGGGCTCGTGAAGGAGTTCACGACCGACGAGATGGCCCTGTTCCACAGCATGATCCGGGCCCAGGTGTTCGACCGCGACCCGGCCCTGTACCGGCGCACCGTGGAGGAGGCGGGCCTGCTGCTCCCGGGAGCGCCCTACAGCACCGACGAGCTCATGGACTACTTCGGGTACTTCTACCACCCGGTGCTCGAGGACGAGCCCTTCACCTACACCACGTCATATGCGCGCGAAGCATTGAAGCGCACGTTCGATCCGGCCGGCCAGCACACCGAGATGATGAAGTGGTTCAACCTGCCCCCGGCCTTCGTGGTGCTGAACCGGATCCAGTGGGGTCTCAACGCGGTGCTGGCGGCTCTCGACGCCACGGCGAACTGGCGGGCGATCTCCGAGGAGCTGTGGCCCTTCACGGACGGTCCGGCGTCGACCCCGCTGGGGGAGGCGGAGCAGGTGTGGCTCCGGGCGCAGGCGGCGCTCCCGCAGCCATGACCTCCGCGAAGGTGGCGGGACGGGCCTCCTCGAGCTGGGCAGAGGTGCAGGAGTCGGCGTCGCGGTCGTCGCGCCACCGTCGGAACGTCGTGGCGTGGCGGAAGCGGTCGCCCTGGAGATGGTCGTAGGCGACCTCCACGACCCGGGTGGGGCGCAGCATCTCGAAGGACAGGTCCTTGCCGGCGTTCCAGCGCGACGTCGCCCCGGGGAGGCGCTGGCCCGATGCCTCGGCCTCCAGCGCCCAGGCCTTCCAGCCGCCCCAGGGATGGTCGGTCAGGGCGACGTCGCGCCAGGGGGCGAGCTCGTCCACCAGCGCGGCCCGCCGGGCCATGGTGAAGGACGCGGTGATGCCGGCCTGGTGCAGGCGCCCGTCGGGGCCCCACAGGCCGAGCAGCAGGGAGCCGACGAGGGGCCGGGACGGCGTCGAGTCCTTGTGCCATCGGAACCCGGCGACGACGCAGTCGGCGGTGCGCGCGTGCTTGATCTTGAGCATGACCCGCTTGTCCTCGACGTAGGGCCCGTCGAGACGCTTGGCGATCATCCCGTCGCAGCCCGCCCCCTCGAAGCGGACGAACCAGTCGCGGGCCTCGTCGACCGAGGTCGTGGCCGGGGTGACCCGGACCGACGGGCCCGGGGTGAGGGTGTCGGTCAGCAGGGCCCGACGCTCGGCCAGGGGTCGGGAGCGGAGGTCGTCGTCGCCGAGGGCGAGCAGGTCGAAGGCCACGAACGACGCCGGGGTCCGGCCGGCGAGCAGATCGACCCGGGAAGCGGCGGGGTGGATGCGCTGCTGCAGGGCCTCGAAGTCGAGCGTGCCGTCAGGGCCCACGACGACGATCTCCCCGTCGAGCACGCATCGCCGGGGCAGAGCGTCTCGGAGCGCGTCGACGAGCTCGGGGAAGTAACGCGTCAGCGGCTTCTCGTTGCGGGAGCCGAGGACGATCTCGTCGCCGTCTCGGAACACGATCGATCGGAAGCCGTCCCACTTGGGGTCGAACAGCCAGCCGTCCCCGGCCGGGAACCCGTCGGCGGGCTTGGCCAGCATGGGCTTCACGGGGGGCGTCACCGGGAGCTGCACCGGTGGGACTGTAGGCGGGGCGACGGGCCGTACCATCGCCGTGATGACGGTGCGGGTCGTGAACGGGGTGCGCTTCGAGCAGCTCCGGCTCTTCGATCTCGAGCCCGTGCGGCCCGTGCGGGCCCGGCGCCGCTCGGCGCCGCGGGTCGAACCGGAAGCGACCGACGACGAACGGCGCCCGGCCCGCCCGCTGCGCATCGGCGACACCGTCGTGCGGGTCGGGACCTGCTCGTGGGCCGACGCCACGCTCACCAAGGACACCGACTGGTACCCGCGCCGGTCCATGAAGGCCGGTGAGCGGCTGGCCTTCTACGCCAGCCGGTTCCCGCTGGTCGAGGCCGACGCCACCTACCACTTCCCGCCCACCCCGGAGCTGGTGCGGAGCTGGGCGGACCGCTCGCCCGAGGGATTCGTGTTCGACGTCAAGGCGTGGTCGCTCATGACCGGCCATCCGACGCGACCGCACTCGCTGTGGGAGGACCTCCAGGGCGAGGTCCGGCCCGAGCACCGCGACAA
>JBIKWW010000188.1:0-6747 GCA_044356125.1 Acidimicrobiia bacterium | reverse complement strand
GGCGTGGACCTGGAGGGGCCTGGTCAGACCCGCCTTGGCCTCGAGCTGGGCGAGCAGACGGTCCACGTAGTGGATGTCCTCGGCTCCTTCGACCTTGGGGACCATGATCACGTCGAGCTTGTCGCCGATCTCGGTGACGAGCGTGACGAGGTCGTCGAGTGCCCAGGGCGAGTCGAGGGAGTTGACTCGGGTCCACAGCTGCGTGCCGCCGAGGTCCAGGGAGCGGCCGACCTGGACGAGGCCGGCCCGGGCGGCCTCCTTGCGGTCCGACGCGATGGCGTCCTCGAGGTTGCCGAGCAGGACGTCGACCTGACGGGCGATGTCGGGGAGCTTCGAGGTCATCTTCTCGTTCGACGGGTCGAAGAAGTGGATCATCCGGCTGGGCCGGAAGGGGATCTCGAGCAGGGGGGCCGGGGCGCCGAGGGCGAGGGGCCGGAAGAAGTCCTTGGGGGAGCGCATCGGCCGACCAGTGTGTCAGGCCCTGCGCGCCATGCCCAGCCTGGACTGCTGCTGCGACTGCGATACTGGGTGACGTGGTCGCCGCCTCCCGTCCGTCGGTTCGCCCGATGGTGGCGGTTTCGGCCCGTCCCCGAGCCGCGGGGCAGGTCTCGAGCTGGCCGACGACGGCGGCCGCCGTGGTGCAGCGCACCTATCTCGACGCCATCTGGCGGGCCGGGGCCGACGAGTGCCTGGTGGCCCCTCGCCTGGTCGACTACGGATGGGCCGAGTCCTACCTCGAGCGCTTCGACGGGCTGGTGCTCGTCGGCGGGGGCGACGTCGATCCCGTCCACTTCGGCGCCGAACGCGACCCCGAGGTCTACGGGGTCGAGCCCGAGTCTGACTCGCTGGAGCTGGCCCTGGCCCGGGCCGCGATCACCCTGGGCAAGCCGCTGTTCGCCATCTGCCGCGGGCTGCAGATCCTCAACGTGGCCCTCGGCGGGACGCTCGACCAGCACATCACCGACCGGCCCGGGCTGATCGACCACGGCGATCCCCGGCGGGGTCACGCCGAGCATCCCGTCGAGCTGGAACCGGGCAGCGTGATCGCCGGGGCCCTGGGCGGTTCCGGCCGGATCGAGTCGGCCTGGAGCTTCCACCACCAGGCCGTGGATCGTCTGGCGCCGGGGCTGGTGGTGACCGGCCGCACCGCTGACGGCGTCGTGGAGGCCGTCGAGCTCGAAGGGGCGCCCGACCGCCCGTGGACGCTCGGGATCCAGTGGCATCCGGAGCGCCTGGCCCATGTCGACGCCCAGAACCAGGCGCTGTTCGACGCCTTCGTGACGGCCTGCGCCCGCCGGAGCCGCTCGGGCGCCCGGTCCGCCCCCGGTCGTCGCTAGCCTTCGTCCGTGACCGACGCCCGCGAGACCGTTCCCGCCGAGGACCCCCACCCCGAGGAGGCGGTCCGTCGCTACCTCCAGTTCGTGGAGGACCCGTCAACCGCCCGTGACGAGGCGCTGCTCGGGCGGCTCCGCCACCAGCTCTCGTCGGCCACCGACCCGATCGAGAAACTGAAGGTCATCGCCCAGATCGAGCAGGCCGAGCAGGCCGACGGCGAGTCCATCCGGACCGCCTTCGTCCGTCACGCCCGAGTCTGGGCCGAGGAGCACGGCGTCACGGTGTCGGCCTTCCGTCAGCTCGGCGTGTCCGACATCGCGTTGGCCGAGGCGGGGTTCGATCTCGGCTTCGCCCGGCGCCAGGCCCCCCGTCCGGTCCGGTCCGGGACGGCTCGTACCGGATCCCCGGGTGTCAGCCGGGGGTCGGCCGGCCCCTCGGGGACCCGGACCCGCGGCAGCGCCGACGACATCCGATCCTGGATGCTGGCCCACGGGTCGGACTTCACGCTGGCCCAGGCCATGGCCGGGGCCGGAGGGTCGCTCGGGACCGTGAAGAAGGTGGTCGACGACCTCGTCGCCGTCGGGCAGATCCGCAACCTCGGGCCTGATCCCGACCATCGGGGCCGGGGTCGCGCCCCCCACCGCTACGGCCGCGCCGACTGAGGAGCGTCGGCTGCGCCGACCGGGTAGCACCGACCGGGTAGCACCGACCGGGTAGCACCGACCGGGCAGCACCGACCGGGCTCAGCGCTGCTCGATGTCGTCGGCCATCGAGCGGGCGGCGCGCACCTGACGCGATCCGACCCGCAGCACGACGAACGCCGTCGTGGCGATCGTGACGACCATCAGCCAGCGGTAGTTGCGGTCGTTGAACCGGAGGAACCACTGGATGGGCCCGTCCAGGGCGTCGCTGAAGGCCCGCAGGGCGAGCACGATGGCCGCCGTGCCGATCACGTTGAGGATGAAGAACCGGCGGGGCCGCATCTTCGCCGCTCCGGCGAGGACGCAGATCACCGGGCCGGCGAAGAACAGCGCCATCACCGGTGCCGCGCGCAGGAACATGGCCCGGGTCTGGCTGACCGTCTGCTCGCCGAGGGCGTCCTCGAAGAACCTGATCGCACGGTCCCCGAAGAACCAGCCCAGCGCGAAGTAGACGGGATCCGACAGCAGCAGCCGCCCGAGGCCGATGAGGAAGAAGGTGACCGGCTGGATCTCGGGCGCCGCCACCACCATGTACCGGTAGCGGGGGTTGAGCGCCATCAGCAGCGTCGGGTCGTCCTTCAGCAGCTTGGGAGCGGAGGCGCTCGTGGCGAAGCCGACGACCCACAGGGCCACGACGGCCGAGATCAGCGCCGGCCCGAGCCAGCGTGGCGGGCGCGTGCCCGGTTCGGCGTGGGCGGTGTCGGACACGACTGCCACGGTACCGCCCGGCCCGGCCCGTACGGTGCGTCCGTTCCCGGCCGTCCGTTCCCGGACCGTCTGTTGCTGGACCGTCCGTTCCCGGACCGTCTGTTGCTGGACCGTCCGTTCTCAGCGAACGCTGAGGTCGGGCTGATGTGCTCCCGTCGATGAGCACGCCGTCCACGCCGGAACCGGAGCCCCCCGCCCCGGTTCAGCGGTCGACCCGCCGGGTCCGTGCCGTGGCCGTGCTGCGACGGCACCTGACGCTGCTGCCCGCCGTGATCGTCGCCGCAGTGGCCAACACCTGGGCCCTCACGAGCGCCGGGTGGGGCAACGCCTACTACGCCGCCGCCGTGCGCAGCATGAGCGGGTCCTGGCACGACTTCTTCTTCGCCAGCTTCGACGCCGGGTTCGTGTCGGTCGACAAGCCGCCGCTGTCGCTGTGGGTCCAGGTCGCTTCGGTGAAGATCCTCGGGTACTCGCAGGCGGCCGTCCTCCTGCCCCAGGCGCTCGCCGGGGTGGCCGCCGTCGTCCTCCTCGGGGTCGGGGTCGGCCGGTCGTGGGGGCGCCTGGCCGGTGCCGTCGCTGCGCTGGCCCTCGCCACCACGCCGATGGCGGTGATGGTCGCCCACTCGAACAACACCGACGCCGTCCTCGTGCTGTGCATGACCGCCGCCGCGGTCGCGGCGATGGAGGCGGCGCGGGCCGGCCGTCTGCGCTGGCTCCTCATCGCCTGCGTGTGCGGCGGTCTCGCCGTCACCGCCAAGATGGCGGCTGCCGTGCCGGTCCTGCCCGGCATCCTCGGGGCCTACCTGTGGTGCGCGCCTCGGCACTGGCGGGTGCGTGTCGTCCATGCCCTCGGCGGGGCGCTCGTGCTCGTCGCCAGTGGAGGGTGGTGGTTCACCGCCGTCGCCCTGACCGACGCCGATCACCGCCCCTACGTGGGGTCGACGCGGACGAACTCGGTGTTCGAACTGGCCGTCGAGCGAAACGGGGTCAACCAGGTCGAGGGCTCGGGGCCGGATGCCGGTCCGGGACGTGGCCGCATGGGCCGTCCCGAAGGGAACCCAGGTTCGTCGCCGGGCGCGACGGCAGGGCCGACGGGGGCGCTCGGCGGGCTGCTGCCGGGGATCCCGGTGGGCGGCGCCGATGGTGGTCCCCCCGGTGGGGGCGCCGGTTCCGGTCCGGTCCAGGGTGGTCCTCCCGGGTCGGGTCGTCCCGGATCCGGCGGTCTCGGGTTCGGCCCTCCCGGCGGTGGCCCGGGCGGGGTAGGGCTCGGGTTCGGTGGCGGTGAGCCCGGGCCGCTGCGGCTGCTGAACCGGGATCTGGGGGCCCAGGCCGGATGGCTGATCCCGCTCGCCGCTGCGGCGGCGCTCGGGGTCGTCGTGCTGGTGGGCTGGCGCGGCTCGCCGCGTCTGGGGTCGGCCATGGTCCTCGGGGCGTGGGCCCTGGCCGCCGGGCTGATCTTCAGCCGCACACAGGGGATCCTGCACCCCTACTACACGGCTCAGCTCGCCCCGCCCCTGGCCGGCCTCAGCGGCATGGGGGTCGCCGCCCACCGCGGGCTGGCGGCCCGGCGCGGATGGACGGCGCGCATCGGACGGGCGATCCTGCCGACCGCGCTGCTCGTCACCGCGTGGACCCAGCGCATGCTGCTCCAGCGCTTCGACTGGCGACCATGGCTGGTCCCGCTGACCGTCTGCGCGCTGATCATCTGTGCGCTGGTGATGATTCCGGGGCGGACGTCACTGACCCGACCGGCCCTCGTCGCGGTGGCGGTCGCCCCGCTCGTGGCACCGGCGATGTGGACGCAGGGGAGTCTGGCGTCGGGTGTGAACCCGATGCTGCCCTACGCCGATCCGGTGCGGACGGCGACGGTCCGCCGTCTCGGCGGGGGCGTCACGCCCAACGGCGGGACCCGGTTCCCCACCTCCGACACGGCGCGGCTCGTCTCCTGGCTCCGCCGCCACCGCAACGGCGAGCGCTACCTCGTCGCCGTCCCGAGCGCGGCGGTCGCCGAGCCGATCATCATCGGCTCCGGTGACCCCGTGATGACCCTCGGCGGGTTCATCGGCGGCGATCCCATCCTCACCGCCGACGGGCTGCGGGCGCGTGTCGGCGCCGGTGAGGTCCG
This sequence comes from Acidimicrobiia bacterium, assembly GCA_044356125.1. Classification (GTDB taxonomy): domain Bacteria; phylum Actinomycetota; class Acidimicrobiia; order Acidimicrobiales; family JANYDT01; genus JBIKWW01. The sequence continues at coordinate 1,878 of JBIKWW010000188.1, read as the reverse complement.
ATACGTCCTGGCCTCGTCGGGTGGACCGGGTGGGATGGGCGGCCCGTTCGGGTCCAACGCAGCGATGTCGTGGGTGACGTCGTCGTGCCTGGTCGTCGACGCCGCCGAGTGGGGTGGCGACCAGAACGTGACGGGCGCGGAGGCGGCCTTCGCCGGTGGTCCGTCGGGTGCCGGCTTCACCCTCTACGACTGCGCCTGATCGCCTCCGGCCACGGCCAGCGCCCGCCGGGCGGCCGGGGTGGCGGCCCGCTCGAGCATGCGGTCGAGGTGCTGCTCGGCGTAGGCCCGGTAGTCGATGTCGAGCGTGGAGATGGCCTGCTGCACCACGCCCCACATCCCTTCGCGCAGATCGCTCATCACGCACATGAGCTCCACGCAGGCCCGCTCGGCGTCGGCCGGCCGGCGGCCCAGGTAGGCCGTCAGGAGCTCCTGCACGGCCTCCTCGCCGAAGCCGTTGTTCGCCACCAGGTTGCCGAGATCGAACCAGCGGTTCCCCATGGCGGCGTACTCCCAGTCGATCAGCCACACACGCCCGTCGGCGTCGACGAGCACGTTGCCGGGGAGCAGGTCGTTGTGGGTCGGCACTGCGGGCTCGGCCCGCAGGGCGAAGACGTCGGCGATCTCGTCGGCGACGAGCGCGGCCCGTTCGTAGCTGGCCGGGACCGTGACGCCGTGGGCCGCTGCCGTCGCCGCGTAGGTGCGGTGGATGGTCCCGCAGTCGAACACGACCGGAAGGGGGGGACCCTGGTGGAACCGGGCGATCACCGAACCCAGACGGCCAGGCCAGCCGTCGACGGCCAGCGAGAGGGGGGTGGTCCCGTCGACCCACCGGGTGACGAGGTACTCCTCGGGCTCGAGGAAGGCGATCACGCTCGGCCCGATGCCGAGCTGTGCGGCCGCGGTCGCGGCTGCCAGCTCGGCGCGACGGTCGATGCCGAGCAGGTGCGTGTCCTTGCCGTTGAGGCGCACGACGCTGTTCTCACCGTGCAGCGACAGACGGAAGTTGCGGTTGGTGATCCCTCCCGTGAGCGGTGTGATCTGCTCGGCCTCCACGAGCTCGAACCCGGGCACTCGGCGTGCGATGCCGAGGGCCAGCTCGGCGCTGGGAGTCACGATCGGCGGATCGTTCCGGTCGGCAGCGGGCGTCGTCACCGGCGTCACCCTACCGAGCGGCCGGGCCCGGAGCGGCGGGGGCGCCAACCGGACTCGGCGATGAGCCCGGGCAGGCCGGTGATCGAGCCGAGCTCGTGGAACCGGCCGGTGGCCCGGACGGCGTCGGTGACCTCGGCCAGCTCATGGGCCCACGTGACCGAATAGGGGATGTGGACCCCGACTCCTCCGATCTCGAGTACCGGCAGGACGTCGGAGCGCAGGGAGTTGCCGACCATCACGAACTCCTCGGGCGCGATCCCCTGGCGGCCGAGCACCCGCAGATAGGTCGCCGGGTCCTTCTCGGCGACCACCTCGACGTGGCGGAAGCGGTCCGCCAGACCCGACTCGCCGACCTTGCCCTGCTGGTGGTGCAGATCGCCCTTGGTGACGAGGAGCAGCTCGTGCTCGGCGCTGAGCGTGTCGAGCACGGCCTCCACGTCGTCGAGGAGCCGGGGAGGGCGGGTGTGGAGGGCCTTGCCGTGCTCGATGAGGGTCTGCAGCACCGGAGCGGGCACGGCCCCTGACGACAGCTCCACAGCGGCTTCGATCATCGAGATCGTGAACCCCTTGACCCCGTAGCCGAAGATCTTCAGGTTCCGCCGTTCCGTCTCGCCGAGCAGCTCGAGCGCCGACGACCGCTCGGCCCACGGGGTCATCGCGTCCGCGAACTCCTGCTCCACCTCGTGGAAGTGGTCCTCGTTGTGCCAGAGGGTGTCGTCGGCGTCG
>JBIKWW010000310.1:0-4741 GCA_044356125.1 Acidimicrobiia bacterium | reverse complement strand
CTTGGCGGCCCGGACGGTGTCGCTCCACCCGCTCAGGATGGTGACCACGTCATCGGCCCGGGCTCCGAGGACCTGAACCGCGGTGTCGAGCTGGTGGTCGGTGGCCGCCTCGATCGATGCCCGCAGCGCCCGTCCGGCCTCGGTGAAGGTGCGTTCCGGGGTCAGCAGCCCGCGCTCGCGGAGGCGGGCGACGCCGGCGGCGATCTGCTCCGGGGACCATGCCCGGGTGCGGATGTAGGAGTCCAGCGGGAGGCCGAGCCAGGCCTCGGTGAGCAGCCCGATCTCCACGGCGTCGAGCCCGGCGGCGATCCAGGCGGCGGTGTGGGCATCGCCGCGGTACTCGCGCAGGGCGTCGCCCAGCCACCAGGCCCGGCCCAGGTCGTCGGCCGGTTCGGGCTGGCTGATCACGCCGGCGAAGAGGGGCCGTCCGCTCGGCTGGAGGACGGCGACGGCATCGCCCAGCGCGCCCAGGACGGCCGTGGTGCCGGCGGGCGACGGTCCGAGGATCCGTCGGAGCTGGGCGATGGCGCCCTCGGCCCGGGCGGCGGCGATCGTCGCTGCGTCGGTGAGCGACCAGCCGTGAGCGACCGAGGGCACGACCGCCGCCGGGTTGAACACCCCGAACGCAGCGGCGACAACCTCGCCCGCCACCTGACCCATCAGCGAGCCGCGGCTCGTGAAGTACGCCGGGCCGTCGGGCAGCGCCACGCCGTTGGCGTCGCCCCGGCTCGGCGCGAAGCCCAGCGACTCGTAGTTCCGATGGCACTCGGGGGCGAAGTACACGGAGCCGACGAACGGTTCGAGGGCGGCCGCCAGTCGGCGCGCCACGGGCTGGTGAGGGGTCTCGGGCACGGGCATCGCGTCGACGGTAGTGCCAACGGCCCGGAGCGGTGGGCCCCGGCGGTGGCGATGATCGGCTCCTCGCCGGATGATCACCACCGGCACACAACCCGCAACCAGATTCCTCCCGTCTTGTCCCATCAAGGAAAGGAAGAGCCATGAAGCTCCCCGTCCACTCCGGGCGCATCGCCCGGATCGTGATGGTGGTGTCGGCGGTGGCCTGGGCCGCCATCGCTGTCATCACTCCGAGCGCCGCCCCGGCGCCGTCCACCTCCTCGAAACCCCCGGGTGCCCCCTCGAAGCCGGGCGCCGCCCTGCGTTCCTCCACCGTCACCTTCACCGTTCAGGGCCGTCCCCGGCGGGCCGTCGTCGTCAACGCCTCGGCGTCGGGTGCCCGCCGTCCCGCGGTCATCGTCCTGCACGGCGGCGCCGGCAGCGCCGACCGGATGCGCGAGGCGTCGGGGTTCGACGCCATCGCCCGGGCCCACGGCGCCATCGTCGTGTACGCCGAGGGCACCGACTACGGGGCCGGTCGGCACGCCTGGAACACGGGCTACCTCCTGCGCCGTCAGGTCGAAGGGGCCGACGACATCGCCTACTTCGACACGCTCATCGACACCATCGTGCGCAACCACCGGGCCGATCCCCGCCGCATCACCATGACCGGTGGCTCCAACGGCGGGATGATGACCTACGTCTACGCAGTCACCCGGCCCACCCGCCTGGCCGCAGCGGCACCGGTGGTCGCATCCATGTTCAGCTTCGACACGGTGCCCGGCGCTCCCGTCCCGATCCTCATCATCAACGGCGCCCTCGACGACGAGGTGCCCCTCGAGGGGGGCATGAGCCGTAACCCGCTCGTCAGCGGGGCCCAGAGCGCGCCCTACAAGCCGGTGGCCGACGTGGTCGCCTTCTGGGTGAAGGCCAACCGGTCCGTGCCCGACGGAGTCGTCTCCACGAACGGCACGGTGACGACGACGACCTACTCGGCCGGGCCCGGTGGGGCCGTCACGGAGTTCGTGGTCGACAGCGCCGGGGGCCACGGCTGGCCCGGAACGGCCGATCCCCGAGCCGGAAACCAGCCGATCACCTCCTTCGACGGGGCCACGAGGGTCTGGCAGTTCCTCGCCGACAAGGTCCGCTGACCGGTTCCTCATGAACGCTGATCAGATGCTCCGACCGACCTCACGAGACGCTCACACGCACCGCCGAGATTGATGGCAGCGGGACGAACCCGCACGACCAGACCATGATCCGCAACTCACTTCCAGGAGACTTCCGATGAACCTTCGTCGCACCCTCACCGCCGCTTCCTTCGCCGGCGTCCTCGCCCTCGGCCTCGGGGCCGTCGCCAACGCCCAGACCACCACGCCGTCGCTGCCGAAGAAGGCAGCCGGCGCCGACGCCAAGGACAACCCGCTCAAGTGCGTCGGGGCCGCCCAGGCCAAGCAGGCCGTCGATCTGCACATCCAGGGCGCCCAGGCCAGCCTCGGTGCTCTCAACGCCCGCCTGGCGGCCGCCCAGCAGGCGAACAACACCAAGGCCGCGGAGAAGATCCAGGGGAACATCGCCAAGGTCAACGAGCGCATCGCCAAGATGCAGGAGCGCCAGGCCCAGCTGAACCAGCGCTGCCCCTGATCCCCACCGGGCGGGGCCCCGCCTGATCAGATCCCCGGAACTCCTGAGGCCCGCCCCGAGCGGGCCTCAGGCGCGTCCGGGGTCCGGTGGGCGTCCGGGGTTCCGGTTGGCGTCAGGGGTTCCGGCGCCCGCCAGGACCGCACCGGGCTCAGAACGGCGGGGAAGGCGGCAGGCCCGGGCCCGCGTCGCGGCCGAAGAGCCAGGCCAGTCGCCGCCACGGCTCGGCGGCGGCGACGGCTGCGGGCAGTTCACCGCTCCGGTCGGCGAGGCGCCGCCGGAGATCGGCCGCCACCCAGGCCGGGTCCCAGGTCTCGGGCCCCTCGCCGGGCAGGCCGAGGTCGGCCCGGTGGACCTCCACCTCGCGTTGGCGACGCCACGGGAAGTCGGCCACGGGCATCACCCCGATCCAGCTGCGACCCGCCCCGGCCCAGGCGGCGGCATCGAGACGGGCCCAGGAGGACTCCAGGGCCCACGAAGCCCGTCGCAGATCGACGATCAGCGCAGGGGCCGGGCGACCGGAGCCGGCTTCGATGTCGGCGTTGCGGGCCTCCTGGTCCGGGTACATGAGCCGTTGCTCGCCGAGGGCCGCTCCTTCGACCATCCCCCGCAGCGCGTCGGCATTGCGGGCGAGGTGCGTGAGCACGTGACCGACGCTCCACCCCGGGAGCCTCGACGGCGCCCGCGGGTCGAGCGACCCCGCCTCCAGCGCCAGCTCCAGGGTCGCGTGGAGACGCTGGTGCGACGCCGCGCAGGCGGCGACGGCGTCATCGAGGGCGCGGGTGGGATCGGCAGGCTGGTCGGTCACCCGGCCAGCCTGCCCGATGACGGCCGGTCAGGACGCCAGTTGCCCCGACGTGGCGTCGGTGGCCGCGAGATCGAACGAGAGGTACTCGTCGCCGGTGTTGGCCCAGTCCTCGTACTCGATGACGCCCATCTCGGTCCACTTCTGGCGCAGCCAGCCGTCACCGGCATCGAGCAGGCCCAGCTTCTTGCAGTTGGGCACGATCTTGGTGAACAGCAGCCGCTGGAAGTCCTTGAACTCGTTGGGCATGGAGAGCTGGATCTGCACCATCTTGCGGACGTCGACACCCATGCGGTCCCACACCTCCTGCATGAGGAAGCGGTCGCGCATGCGGATGCCGGCCTCGTACGCGAACTCCTGGCGCTCGCGGATGTCGGCGGCCGACATGCCCTCGTAGGCCTCCTTGAGCGACAGCACCCCGAAGGCCACGTGCCGGGCCTCGTCGCTCATCACGTAGCGCAGCAGGTTCTTGAGGAGCGGCTCCTCCACCAGCATGTGCATGAAGCCGAATGCCGCCAGGGCGAGGCCCTCGACCATCACCTGCATGCCGAGGTAGGTCATGTCCCAGCGGTTGTCGCGGATGATGTCGTTGAGCAGCGCCTCGAGGTGGGCGTTGATCGGGTAGTACCCGCCCATCTTGGTGTCGAGGTACTTGGCGAAGACCTCGACGTGGCGGGCCTCGTCGACGACCTGGGTGCTGGCGTAGAGCTTGGCGTCGTACCACGGCACCGTCTCGGTGATGCGGGCGGTGCAGATGAGTGCGCCCTGCTCGCCGTGCATGAACTGCGAGAGCCGCCAGCGCTGGCCCTCGATGCCCAGCTGCAGCCACTCCTTGTCGGTCCAGTTCCGGGTGACGCCGGCCTCCTCGGCCGCGTTGCGCAGCCAGGCCGCCTCGGGGGCTGCGACACCGAGCTGGCTGGCGACCTGCTCCTCGTCGACGCTGATGGACCAGTCGAGATCCGTCTCACCGTTCCACTGCGAGGTCTTGGCCTTCTCGTAGAGGCGGTTCAGCGCCGGCCGGGAGCCCTTGTCGTAGTTCCAGGTGAAGATCGAGTCGTAGTGGGACTCCACGGCGGAGATCGGCGCGCCGGTGTCGGCGGTGCACATCGCCATGATGGCGTCCACGTCGTTGACGTCACCCCGCATGCGCTCGCGGTCCGTCAGGTAGGTCGTCGGGTCGAGGGCCACGGGGACTCCTAGGAGGTGACGCAGGGTTCGGAAACCCGAGCGAATGCTCGGGTCACCCAGAGTGTCCGGTCTGACCGACGGAATGTCAAGCCGGACCAGGAGTGCATCGGCACCGGCGGCCCGGAACTTGAGGGCCGGTCGCGGCCGGAGGGCCGATCCTTGACGGCGACGCTGCGGCGTGGTGGCCTGCCGCCATGACCAAGGACCGCGGCGACCGTGTCGTGAAGCCCATGCGGCGGCGTCCGACTCAGGCCCGGGCCCAGGAGCGCGTCG
>JBIKWW010000439.1:0-3261 GCA_044356125.1 Acidimicrobiia bacterium | reverse complement strand
ACCGAGGAGGGGGCCGAGCGCCGCTACGGGCCGCGCCACGCCGAGCGGGTGCGCGGCGCATGGGCCCAGATCGACCACGAGCTGGCCCTCGTCGAGCAGCTCGGGTTCGCCGGCTACTTCCTGGTGGTGTGGGACCTCGTCGAGTTCTGCCGGCGCTCCAACATCTACGCCCAGGGTCGCGGCTCGGCGGCCAACTCGGCGGTCTGCTTCGCCCTCGGCATCACCAAGGCCGACGCCGTGGCCCTGGGCCTGCTGTTCGAGCGCTTCCTGTCCCCCGAGCGCGACGGACCGCCCGACATCGACATCGACATCGAGTCGGGCCGTCGCGAGGAGGTCATCCAGTACGTGTACGCCCGCTACGGCCGGGAGCACGCGGCCCAGGTGGCGAACGTGGTCACCTACCGGGCTCGCTCGTCCATCCGTGACATGGGCCGGGCCCTGGGCCACCCCCCGGGGCGGCTCGACGCCTGGGCCCGGCAGGTCGATCCGTGGGGCCGGGTCACCGCCGACGAGCACCTCCCGGCGGGGATCCCCCGGGAGGTGCTCGAGCTCGCCGCCGAGGTCGAGGACTTCCCCCGCCATCTGGGCATCCACTCGGGAGGGATGGTGATCTGCGACCGGCCGGTGGTCGAGGTGTGCCCGGTGGAGTGGGGCCGCTTCGCCACCAGCGCCGAGATCGGGGCGGGAGGTGACCGCAGCGGTGGGGGGCTGCGCCGGGAGCCGGCCTCGGGCGGTCGGGGCACGCCGCTGCGCACCGTGCTGCAGTGGGACAAGGACGACTGCGCAGCGGCCGGCCTCGTCAAGTTCGACCTGCTCGGGCTGGGGATGCTGACGGCCCTGCACCTCTGCGTCGACCTGATCGCCGGGCACCACGGCGAGGTGATCGACCTGGCCACGATCCCCCAGGAGGACGCCGTCTACGAGATGCTGTGCCGGGCCGACACCGTGGGGGTGTTCCAGATCGAGAGCCGGGCCCAGATGGCCACCCTGCCCCGGTTGCGGCCGCGCAGCTTCTACGACCTCGTCGTGGAGGTCGCCCTGATCCGGCCCGGCCCGATCCAGGGCGGCTCGGTGCACCCCTACATCCGGCGCCGCAACGGCCAGGAGCCGGTCACCTACCTGCACCCCCTGCTGGAGCGGAGCCTGGCCAAGACCCTCGGTGTGCCCCTGTTCCAGGAGCAGCTGATGCAGATCGCCATCGACGTCGCCGGCTTCACCCCGGCCGAGGCCGACCAGCTCCGCCAGGCCATGGGGTCGAAGCGATCACCGGAGCGGATGGAGCGCCTGCGCCGCCGCTTCGCCGAGGGGGCGTCCGCCCGGGGGGTGGGCGAGGAGGTGATCGTGGAGCTGTGGGACAAGCTCCGGGCGTTCGCCAACTACGGCTTCCCGGAGAGCCACTCGGTGAGCTTCGCCTACCTCGTGTACGCGTCGTCGTGGCTCAAGCTCCACTACCCGGCGGCGTTCTGTGCGGCGCTGCTCAACGCCCAGCCGATGGGCTTCTACTCACCCCAGTCGCTGGTGGCCGACGCCCGCCGCCATGGCGTGGTGGTCCACGGGCCCTGCGTGCAGCGCAGCGGGGCGGGAGCCGTTCTGACCGGGGACCTGACCGGGGACCTGACCCCGTCGGGGGTGCGGCCGGGGATGCGGCCGGGGGTGCGCCTCGGCCTGGCTGCGGTCCGCACGGTGGGGACCGCCCTGGCCGAACGGCTGGTGTCGGAGCGGGAGGCCGGCGGCCCCTACCGGGACCTGGGGGACCTCGTGCGCCGCACCGACCTGCCCCGGGCCTCGCTGGAGGCCCTGGCCACGGCGGGCGCACTCGACGCCCTCACCCCGGACCGGGCCGGGTCCGGTTCGGTGGGGTCCGGTTCGGTGGGGTCCGGTTCGGTGGGGTCCGGTCGGCGGCGGGCCCTGTGGGCCGTCGGTGCACTGGTGCACGACCGGCCCGGGCACCTGCCCGGGGTCACGACCGGGGTCGAGGCCCCGCCGCTTCCGGGCATGGACGCGGTGGAGACGATGGCCGCCGATCTGTGGGCCACGGGAGTGACCCCTGACGGCTACCCGACCGAGCTGCTCCGGAGCCGACTCGACGCGCTCGGGGTGGTTCCGGCGTCGTCGCTGGCCGCAGGCGAGCACGGCAGTCGGGTCCGGGTCGCGGGGGTCGTCACGCACCGGCAGCGTCCGGCCACCGCCGGGGGCACCACGTTCCTCAACCTGGAGGACGAGACCGGCCTCATCAACGTCATCTGCTCGAAGGGGGTGTGGGCCCGGTACCGGTCGGCGGCCCAGGGGGCGTCGGCCCTGCTGATCCGGGGGCGCCTGGAGAAGACCATCACCGGCGCCGAGGTCCGCTCCCTGGCCGCTGCGGGGGGCACGGGCAGGAGCCCGTCGGGGGGCACGGCGGGGGGCACGGTCGTCGTCAACATCGTCGCCGACCGCATCGATCCGCTGGCCATGGAGCTGCGGCCGCGCAGCTCGAGGGACTTCCGCTGACCCTCTACCATCGATCGCCCATGGCCGTACGCCGCCCTTCCGTCGCCCTGGGCCGGATCGGGCACTCGGCACGGGGCGTGCTGCTGCCAGCCCTGCTGCTGCCGGCCCTGCTGATGCCAGCCCTGCTGATGCTCGGGGGGTGCTCACGGTCCGGAGGGTCCGGCTCGGCGGCGGCGTCGTCCTCCCCGGTCCCGCCGACCACGACCGTGGGCGACATCGCCGCGCTCGCGCCCAGCACCACGGTCGCCGGCGCCTTCGCCGCCGACGCCGGCCAGGCCGCCGCCGTGCTGGCCGCATCGGGGGGTCCGGGCGACACCATCGTGCGCTCCGGCTTCGGCCTGGCCACGCCGACGGCGGCCACCCGCAACCTCTGGGACGCCTGGCGCGACGACGACCGGCCCCGGGCCGAGATGTTCGCCACCCGGACGGTGGTGGACGTCCTGTTCGGCTCGAGCTGGTCACCCCAGCACGCCATCGGCGGGTGCGCCTCGGTCGAGGCCGGCTGGGCGTGCAGCTTCGAGGGGCCCACCGCCCGCTGGTCGCTGATCGTGTCCGGAGACGAGCGGGTCGGTTTCCGGGTCACCGACATCGCGGTCGTCGCCGTGCGCCGGGAGCCCGGGCGTCCGCTGGTGGAGGGGCGCTCGACGATCGTCGACCCGGCCTCGGCCGACGCCGAGCCCCGTCCGGCGGGTGAGGACCCGGGGGCAGGCCCCGACACGACGGTGCCGGCCTGACCTGCCCTCCTGACCGGGCCCTCGTGACCGGGCCCTC
>JBIKWW010000437.1:0-3263 GCA_044356125.1 Acidimicrobiia bacterium | reverse complement strand
GGCTGGCGTTCCCCACGCCCGACCCGACCCGGCGGCGCACGCTCGTGCTCAAGGTCCAGAACTCCGCCCACCACCGCGCCGCCCTCGAGGAGCTCGCCGGGCTCGCCGGGCGACGCCCCGACATCGTCCTGTGGGACCGTGACCTCAGCGCCGCCGACCAGCGGCGGTTCATGGCGTCGCTCGACGTGTTCGCCTCGCTGCACCGCGGCGAGGGCTACGGCCTGCTCCTGCTCGAAGCGATGGCCCTCGGCCTCCCGGTCATCGCCACCGGCGCATCCGGCAACCTCGCCTTCATGGCCGCCGACACCTCCTGGCTCGTCCCCGCCCGGCCCGTCGTGCTCGATCGCCGCGTCGGCAGCTACCCGGCGGGGACCTCATGGTTCGAACCCGACGTCGACGCCGCCGCCGCCATGCTGCGCGAGGTCTGCGCCGGAGGTCCGGAGGTGGCGGCCCGGGCCGAACGGGGACGGCGGGCGGTCGCTGCACTCGTCGACGGGACGGCCGCCGTCGACTGGCTGACCCGACGCTTCGCCGAGATCGCCACGCGCCCCGGCACCGGCGCGGGAGGGCTCAGATCCGGCCGAACAGGCCGATGACCGGCCGGTTGGCGACCGGGTCGACCTGCAGCACGTCCTTGCCGGCGATGCGCACCGGGCGACCCTTCACCGTGTAGGTGCGCAACGAGGTCGGGTCGTAGCTGCGGAACTGGTTGGCCAGCTCGATGACGCCGCCCAGGCCGAAGGTCGGGTCGAGCTTGACGGCCTGCACGGCCTGGCCGATCACCGCATTGAGCGTGATCGGGTTCGAGAGTCCCTTGTCGACCGCCGTCAGCAGGGTCTGGCGGATGAACTCCTGCTGGCGCCTGACCCGGCCGAGGTCGCCGGTCGGGTCGGCCACCCACACGTCGGGCTGGCGCTCCTCCTCCCAGTGGCGGCTGCGGACGAAGGCGATGGCCTGCACGGGATCGACCTCGTTGCACCCGGCGGGCTGGTCCAGTCCCGTCACGCGGTCCCGTGACCGGTAGTCGAAGCAGAGCTGGACCCCGCCGACGGTGCCCACGAGATCCTGGAAGCCGACGAAGTCGACCTCGATCACGTGGTTCACGGGGATGCCGAAGTTCTCCTGGACCGCCCGGACCAGCGGCGTGGCATCGCCCTGGTACACGGCGTTGATCCGGTTGTAGCTCCGGGAACCGGGGATGCGGATCCAGGTGTCGCGCGGGATCGACAGCAGCGCGGCCTGCTGGGAGTCCGGGTCGGTGCGCAGGATCATGATCGTGTCCGACCGGGACCCCGACACCTGGCCCTTGCCGAAGGTGCGGGACTGCTCGTCGCTCACGTTGTCGCGCCGGTCCGTACCGATGATCAGGGTGTTGATCGCCTTCGGGCCGCCCATCGCCTTCACCCCGGCGGTGTCGATCTGGAAGGCGGCCGCTTCGGGAGCCACGACCGGAGGCGGAACCGTGGTGACCCCGGGGACGGTGATCTCGGGCTCGGTGACCGGTGGGGCGGCCGTCACGGTGACGCCCGGAGCGGGCGCCGTGGTCGGTGGCGGCTCCGTGATCGGAACCGTCGGGACGGGCGCGTCCACGGGGCGCGTGACGCCGGGACGGGCGAGCACCTCGCGCTCGATCTCCACCTTGTCGAACTGGTTGAACCGCCAGTTGACGTAGAGCAGGCCGGCCCCGACCAGCACGACGATCGAGCCGCACAGCACCCCGCCGGCGATCAGCAGCCGACGCGCCACGCGCCGCGTCCGGGTCTGCGTGGTCCCCCCGGCGGGGTCCCCGGGGCGGATCACCGCCGACTCCTGGTCGTGCATCGCGGGCGGCGCCGGCTCAGGCCGATTCGTCGAGGATCCGGACACCGAGCATCTCGAGCTTGTCGAGGAAGCCCTCGTAGCCGCGCTCGATCATGCGCACGCCCGAGATCGTGGTGGGGGTGCTGGCGAGCATGGCGGCGATGACGTGGCTGAAGCCGGCCCGCAGATCGGGGATCTCGACCTCGGCCCCGCGCAGCGGCGTGACCCCGCGGATCGTCGCCGTGTGGAGGTGCTCCTGACCGCCGAAGCGGCAGGCCCGGCCCTTCGGGCAGCCCGGGTCGACGGTGATGTCGGCGCCCATGGCCACGAGCGCCCGCGTGTAGCCGAAGCGGTTCTCGTAGACGGTCTCGTGGATCACCGAGGTGCCGTCGGCCTGCGTGAGCGTGACCCCCAGCGGTGCCTGCCAGTCGGTCATGAACCCCGGGTGGACCTGGGTGTCGATCTCGACGGGGTGCAGCACGTCGGACTCGCGCTGGAAGTGGACCCCCTCGGCCGATGCCGTGAAGCGGCCGCCGATCAGCCGGTAGGCGCCCAGGAACGAGACCATGTCCTCCACCCGGGCGTTGCGCACGAAGACCTCGCCCTCGGTGGCGATGGCCGCGCAGGCCCACGACGCCACCTCCAGGCGGTCGGGGATCGCCGTGTGCTCGTAGCCCGACAGCGTGCGCTGGCCGTGGATGACGATGGTGCGGTCGTCCTCGAACAGGATCGCCGCGCCCATCTTCTGCAGGACGGCGACCAGATCGAGGATCTCGGGCTCCACGGCCGCTCCGTGCAGCACCGTCGTGCCCTCGGCGAGCACCGCCGACAGCAGCACCTGCTCGGTCGCCCCGACGGAGGGGAAGGGCAACCGCAGCTCGCAGCCCACCAGGCGGTCGGCCCGGAGGTGCAGCCCGTCGGGACGGCGCTCGATGGTGGCCCCGAGCTGCTGGAGGACCATCAGGTGGTAGTTGATGGCCCGGGCCCCGATCTCGTCACCGCCGAGCCCCGGGATGATCGCCTCCCCGGTGCGCATGATCAGGGGGCCGCAGAGCAGGATCGGGATCCGGCTCTTGCCGGTGAACTCCTGTAAGCGCGCATAGGGAAGCGGCTTGACGTCGAGGGCGTGCACGCTCACCGAGCCGGCGCCGTCGTCGTCGCACCCGACCTCGACACCCATGGCCCGCAGCATGTCCGACACGATGAAGGTGTCGGCGATGGCGGGCACGTTGTGCAGGACGGCGGGGCGATCCGTGAGGAGCGCGGCAACGAGTTGCTTGGAGATCGAGTTCTTGGCGCCCCGCACGGCGACCTTGCCGCTGATGGGCCGACCTCCGACGAGCGTCACGCGGTTGACGAGCTGCCGGTTCCGCACACCGCCACGCTACCCCTGGCCCGCCCCCGCCCCCGGAGGATGGGGCCCGCACGGCCCGGTTCGCGCACGACCGTGGCGCGTTCGCGAC
>JBIKWW010000438.1:0-3263 GCA_044356125.1 Acidimicrobiia bacterium | reverse complement strand
GCAGGTTCTCGTCGATGAAGCGCTCGTAGTGGCCGAGATCGAGGTCGGTCTCGCCCCCGTCGTCGGTGACGAACACCTCGCCGTGCTCGAAGGGGTTCATCGTGCCCGGATCGACGTTGAGGTACGGGTCGAGCTTCTGCATCGTGACCCGCAGACCCCGCTGCTTCAGCAGCCGGCCCAGCGAGGCCGCCGTCAGCCCCTTGCCCAGCGACGAGGCGACTCCACCCGTGACGAAGATGTGTTTGGCCACGGAGTCACACCCTATCCCGGGGGTTCCGGCCCTGGCGGACGCGCTCCGTCGACGCGGCGCGATCGCGACGGGCTCCAGCGCGTGGGGCCCGTCCGGGAGAAGCCCCGGATCCACTCGACCGCTCCGACCGGGCCGCGGCGAGCAGTTCCTCGGCGTGGGCCAGAGCGGCGGTCGAGTCGGGCCGCCCGGCCAGCATCCGCGACAGCTCCCGGAGCCGGTCCTCGTGGTCGAGCACCCGCACCGTGGTCGTCGTGGTCTCGCCGTCGTCGTGCTTGGCCACGAGCACCTGGGTGTCGGCCGCCGCCGCGACCTGGGCCAGGTGCGTGACGACGAGCACCTGCCGGTCGACCCCCAGGGCCGACAGCGCCCGGCCGACGGCGATGGCCGTCGCCCCGCCGATCCCGGCGTCGACTTCGTCGAACACGAGCGTCCAGGGCCCCCGACCGGACCGGCTCTCCCCGGTCTCGAGCAGGGCCAGCCGCAGGGCCAGCATCGTCCGGGCCAGCTCACCTCCGGAGGCCGCCTTCTGCAGTGGCGCCGGCGGTGCCCCTGGATTTGCGGCAATCAGGATCTGCACGGCACCACCGTCGTCGGCCTCCGCCTCGGCCTCGGCCTCGGCCTCGGCGTGACCCGACCCGACCGCCACCTCGATGCGCGCCCGGGGCATGGCCAGGGCGGCGAGTCGTTCCCCGACCGCGGCGGCCAGCCTCGGCGCCGCCGCCTGGCGGGCCGCCTTGAGGGCGGTGGACGCCGTCCGATGCCATCGTCGGACCCGTTCCCGCTCGGCTTCGAGCCGGGTGACACGTTCGTCGTGACGCTCGAGCTCGGCCAGCCGGTCGCCCGCCTGCGCGGCGTAGGTCATCACCGCGGCCAGGTCCTCACCGTACTTCCGGCGCAGCTCGCGCAGCTGCATCCGTCGGGCCCGCACCTCGGCCAGACGTTCGGGGTCGGGATCGATGCGCTCGGCTCCTGATCTCAGCTCACGGGCACAGTCGGCCAGCTCCTCGGCGGCGGTCCGGAGCCGGAGCACCTCGGCGGCGAAGGGGCCTCGCTGCCCCAGCACGGCGACGGCCCGGCCGAGGGCGTCGAGAACACCCCCGTCACCGGTGAGGGCGTCCACCGCAGCGGCGCCCGCCTCACGGTGGCTGACCGCATCGGCCAGCACGTCCTCCTCCCGGCCGAGGGCCTGCTCCTCGCCGGGATCATCCAGACGGGCCGCGCTGATCTCGTCGAGCTGGAAGCGCAGGAGGTCCATCTCGCGCAGGCGCGCCCGGCTGTCGCCCCCGAGCGCCGCCAGCTCCTCGTCGACGGCGCGGGCCGCAGCGCGCGCCGCCCGCTGGTCGCTGCGGTCGATCCCTCCGAAGGCGTCGAGCGCATCCCGCTGGGCGCGGGCGCCGAGCAGCGACTGGTGGGCGTGCTGGCCGTGCAGATCGACCAGTTCGGTGCCGAGCCCGGCGAGGGTCTGCAGCGGCACCGGGTTCCCATTGTGATATGCGCGCGTACGACCTGAGCGGGGCACGATCCGGGTGAGCACGTGCTCGGTCCCCTCAGGTGTCACGAACCGTCCGTCGACCCGGGCTTCGTCGGCCCCGGCCCGGACCATCGTGGCGTCGCTGCGACCGCCGAGCAGCAGGTCGATGGCGCCGACCAGCACCGTCTTGCCCGCGCCGGTCTCGCCGGTCAGCGCCGTCATGCCCGGACCGAGGACCAGCGACAGCGACTCGATGACCCCGAGGTCCCTGACCATCAGTTCGCAGAGCACCGTCCCGACTCCCCGATCACAGACCGTCGGGCAGCCGGTCGGGCAGACCGAACTTCAGCTTCAAGATGGCGTGGAAATCGCGGTGCTCGAAGGTCACGAACCGAGCCGGCACGGCGGACTCCCGGACCTCCACCACCGCACCTTCCTCCAGCAGGCCGGCATCGCGGCCGTCCACGAACAGCGACGCCTCCCGGCCTTCCTTGATCATGATGCCGACCGTCTCACCGTGGTCGAGCACGAGGCTGCGGTCGAACAGCATGTGCGCCGACACCGGCACCACCACGATCGCCCGCATCAGGGGTGACACGATCGGCCCCCGGGCCGAGAAGGCATAGGCCGTGGAGCCCGTCGGAGTGGCGACGATGAAGCCGTCGGCCGCGTACTCGGTGAACGCGACCCCGTTGAAGCTGACGGCGAGACGGATCAGGTTCCCCGCCACCCGCTTCTCCAGCACGGCCTCGTTGAGGGCCCGGAAGCCGTGCCCGCGACCGTCGGGGTGGCGCACCTCGACCTCGAGCATCATGCGCTCCTCGACGAGGTACCGGCCGGCGAGCACGTCGTCCACGCGCTCCTCGGCGTCGGCCGGAGCCACGGCCGTGAGGTAGCCGAGGTGTCCGACATTGACCCCGAGGACCGGCACGCCGGCCCGTCCGACCAGGTCGATGCTGGTGAGCATCGTGCCGTCCCCACCGACGGAGAGCACGAGATCGAGCCCGTCGGCGAAGCCCGCCTCGGGGACGGCCCAGGCGTCGAGGCCGGTACGGACCGCCGAGCCGGCAGGGACGACCACCGATCCCCCCGCGGCTTCGATGCGGGCGGCGAGACGCAGGCACAGCTCACGGGCCGCCGGCCGGGTGAGGTGCGGCACGATGCCGAAGCACCGGGCGGCCGGACCGGCGACGGTCACCGGTCCTCCCCCGCCACGGCACCGAGCACCTCGTCCACGACCTGCCCGAGGGCGTCGCCCAGGGGTCCGGCACCGGCACGCGCCCCTTCAGCGGGCGCTCCCGCCCGCAGCCACAGGAGGAACTCGACGTTGCCCTCAGCTCCGCGCAGCGGCGACACCATGAGTCCCATCATGGCCGCGCCGGCGGCCACCATGGCGTCGACGACGCCGAGCAGCGCCGAGCGCCACACCGCCGGATCCCGCACCACGCCGGCACCCCGGGAGACGTCGGCCCGGCCCGCCTCGAACTGCGGCTTGACGAGCACGACCAGGTCTCCGTCCGGCTCCGTCAGGGCCACGAGCAC
>JBIKWW010000436.1:0-3278 GCA_044356125.1 Acidimicrobiia bacterium | reverse complement strand
CACCAGATCGTCACGATCTCGCCACCACGGCGCTCCCGGCGGCTCACGGCTGCCCCCTGACCGCCCGGGCGGCGGGGACGGCGACGGCCTCGGCCGTGACCGTCGCCGACATGAGGCCCCGGTCGTCGGTCGCGCCCGGCAGGAGCAGACGGTTGACGTGGACCGAAACCCGGGGGTCGGCCCCACCCGCTTCGAGCGCCGCGGCCCGGGCTGCGGCGGTGGCGGTCCGCTCGGCGGCGGCGAGGGCGGCCGACCCGTCGGCCCGACGCTCGATCCCCTCGGGCCCATGCACCCGGAAGCCACCCGCCGGGTCCGCCTCGACGTCGACCACGACCGTACGCACCACGACGGCCGTCGCCGCCCCGACCGCGTTGGCGACCTCGGCATGGACCGGGAGCACAACGTCGACGCCCAGGCGACGCCCGACCTCGGGATACACGAGCCGGGCCGGACCACCCACGGCGACGACCGGCACGTCGGGTCGCAGGGCCACCGTGGCCAGACCGACGCGGGGCCGACCGGCGGCCACGGCGGCGACGAGTGGGCCGCCCGTACCGGGACCGAGCACGACGTCGAGCACCGCCGCAGCCGACGCGGTGACGGCCGCGTCGAGCACGTCCTCGCACAGCGCCTCGGCGAGATCGTCGGTCGGCGCCCGCATCTGGCGCATGCGGACGGCCAGACGGGCGCCCAGCCGCGCCGCCTCGGCCGACCAGGTGTCCTGGCGGCCCAGCACGTGCGCGGCGTCGGAGGGCGTCAGGGCGCTCACCTGGAGCACGCCCCGGCGCACCAGGGAGCCGAGGGCCCGCTGGGAACCCGACGCCCGCAGGATCCACCGGGCCGGCACCGGGTCGGCGCCGACGGCGGCGAGCAGCTCCCGTTCGCCGTGGGACAGGTCCGCCGGACCGTTCCCCGTGCCGTTCCCCGCGCCGTCCCCCGCCCCGGCGGCGCCGAACGGTCGCAGCACGAATCGGCCGTGGAGCGCGCTCATGAACTCGTCGGCGAGGTCGGCCCGCAAGTGGTCGCAGACACCCGGGTGGCGCACGGCGAGCAGCGACAGCGGCACGACCCGGTTCGGCCGGAGGGCGACCCGGCCATCGGGAAGCACCTCCACCTCGCTGTCACCCCCCAGCCCGAGGGTCGTGACCGCCATGGCCCGCACCATCGTCCGCCAGCCGCCGACCACCGCCCCGTCCTCGGCCGTGACGGCCCGCCCGTCGTGCACGACGGCCAGGTCGGTGGTGGTGCCGCCGATGTCGGAGACCACGAACGACGGCAGACCGCAGAGCCACGACGTGCCGACCACGCTGGCCGCCGGCCCGGACAGGATCGTCTCGATCGGCCTCCTGGCCACGCGCTCGGCGAGGGCCAGGGAACCGTCACCCTTGACGACCGTCACCGGACACGTGAGGCCGAGGCGCCGCGAGGCGACGGTCACCGCGTCGATCAGCGCGCTGATCTTCGGGACGAGACGGGCGTTGAGGACGGCGGTGAGCGCCCGCCGGGGGGCGTCGAGATCGGAGGTGAGCTCGGTCGAGACCGTCACCGGGAGACCGGTCAGCGCGCTGATGATGTCGCGCGCGGCGTGCTCGTGGGCGGGGTTGCGCACGGCGAAGGCCGAAGCCACCGCGAACGAGTCCACAGCGGCGCCGACCGCCGCGACCGACGCCCGCAGCGAGCCCGTGTCGAGCGGGGCGCGCTCCTCGCCGGCGTGGTCGTGACCGCCGGCCACGCGGATCATCGGCATGCCCGGGAACGCCGAAGCGATCCCCGTACGAGCCGCCATGGCGTCGTCGAACCCGATCAGCACCGTGGCCACCCGCCCGCCGTGACCCTCCACCACGGCGTTGGTGGCCAGGGTCGTGGACACCGACAGCAGCCGGACGTCCCCGGCCGCGGCGCCGGGCGGCAGCCCACCGATGGCTCCGGTCATGGCCTCCACGAGCCCGACGGCGAGGTCCCCCCTGGTGGTGACGGCCTTGGCCGTGGCCAGGATGTCCCGGCCCGAGGTGTCGAGCACGACGGCGTCGGTGTAGGTCCCCCCGGTGTCGACACCGAGCAGCAGCGACCGGCGCGTCACGGTGCGGCGGTCCGGCGGTGCCGGTGGAACGCGACGGGCTCGGCCGGCAACGGCGTGTTGCCCATGACGAGATCGGCGGCCTTCTCGGCCAGCATCATCACGGGCGCGTAGATGTTGCCGTTGGTGACGTAGCGCATCGAGGACGCATCGACCACCCGGAGCCCGTCGACGCCGTGCACCCGCATGGTGTCGGGATGGATGACCGACTCGTCGTCGGTGCCCATCCGGCAGGTGCACGAGGGGTGCAGGGCGGTCTCACCGTCACGGGCGACCCAGTCGAGGATCTGCTCGTCGGTCTGCACCGACGGTCCGGGCGAGATCTCCCCGCCGTCGAAGGGCGCCATGGCCGCCTGGGACAGGATGTGACGGGTCACCCGGATCGCCTCGACCCACTCGCGTCGGTCCTGTTCGGTCGAGAGGTAGTTGAACCGGAGGGAGGGCTTGTCGTGGGGGTTCCGGGAGCGGATGCGCACCGACCCCCGGGAGTCGGAGTACATGGGCCCGATGTGCACCTGGTAGCCATGGCCGCCCTCCGGAGCCGACCCGTCGTAGCGAACGGCGATCGGCAGGAAGTGGAACATGAGGTTCGGATAGGCGACGTCGTCGTTGCTGCGCACGAACCCGCCCCCCTCGAAGTGGTTCGTGGCGCCCGGGCCCCGGCGGAAGAACAGCCAGTTGGCGCCGATCCAGGGGCGGTTGCGCCACTTGAGCGCCGGGGCCATCGACACCGGCTGCGTGCAGCGGTGCTGGACGTAGACCTCGAGGTGGTCCTGCAGGTGCTCGCCGACCGCCGGGAGGTGCTGGACCACGTCGATCCCGAGCGCCCGCAGGGCGGCGGCGTCACCGATGCCCGAGAGCTGCAGCAGCTGCGGGGAGTTGATGGCGCCGCCGCAGAGGATGACCTCACCGGCCATGGCCCGATGCGTGCGCCGGCGCGGACCGATCCCGTGCTCGTACTCGACACCCACCGCCCTGGTGCCCTCCATGAGGACCCGCGTGGTGAACGCCAGCGTCGTGACCGTCAGGTTCGGGCGGTCCATCACCGGGTGCAGGTAGGCCCGGGCCGCACTGAGGCGCCGACCACGGCGGACGTTGCGGTCGAAGGGGGCGAACCCCTCCTGCCGGTGGCCGTTCACGTCCGTCGTGGACGGATAGCCCGCCTGTCGGGTGGCCTCGAAGAAGGCCGAGAACAGCGGGT
>JBIKWW010000067.1:0-11564 GCA_044356125.1 Acidimicrobiia bacterium | reverse complement strand
CGGCTCGTCGGGCCGGGGGAGCGGTCACGTCGTGGTCACTGGGCATGGGGCCTCGGGCAGGGGTCGGGACGGGTCGGCACGGGTCGGGCAGGACGGTCGGGACGGGCGGGACGGTCGGGACGGGTCAGCTCAGCAGGGCGGCGAGCCGGGCCCGGTCCTCGCGCACGGCCTGGGCATCCTCACCGACGGCCCGGGCGAGCGCGTCGATCGCCGTGCGGGCGGTGCGGAACCGGCCCACGGCCAGGCACAACCGGATGTGCTCGCGTCGTTCGGTGACGGTCGGGCCGGGCAGGTGCTGGCGCATCCAGACGACGTCGGCCAGCGCGAAGACGTCACGGGTGAACGTCGACGTGGTGCGCAGGTTGGCCAGCATCCTGGTGAGGACGGCGTGGTTGTCCACCTCGGGCAGCGAGCCGAGGGCGTCGAACTCCTGGGATCCGGCGAACATCGACCCGTGCAGGGCGGCGACCTCGGGGAGCCCCAGGACACGGCCGCCGTCGAAGGCGTCGAGCCAGCGCCGACCGTCGGGTCCGTCGTGGGCGGTCAGGAAGTGCCCCGGCATGCCGATCGCCACCATCGGCACGTCCAGCCGGCGGGCCGTCTCCAGGACCACCAGCGCCAAGGTGATGGGGATGCCCCGTCGGCGCTCCAGCACCAGGGGCAGGAAGGAGTTGCGGGGGGCGTGGTAGCGCTCCCGGTCCCCCGTGAAGCCGAGGCGGCCGAACAGCACGGCGTGGAGCGACTCGAAGCTGCGTTCGGGGCAGGCCGAGGCCAGCTCGTCGAGCAGGGCGACCGTGCGATCGACGGCGGCCGGGCCCCGCTCGGCCCAGCGTCCGGTGAGGCCGTGGGCGGCCAGGAGGGTGGCGGCACGGTCGAGGCGGACCTCCTCGGCCGGTCGGCCCACCTCGGCGATCCAACCCGGAAGCCACCACGGCTGCTCCGGTTCGCGCTCCCGGTCCGGAGCCGTCCCACCCGGTCCGGAGGGGTCGTCGGCGGCCATGGGAGACCCACGCTACCGGTCCGGGGCCGTCCCTCCCGGTCCGGTTGGGCCGTCGGAGGCCCCGCCCGGTCCCGGGCGGTCAGCGCCCGGCGTCGCGACCGACGCGAGCGCGACCCTCGGCGCAGACCGACAGCACGTCGCACGACGAGCACCACGGCCCCGTGCTCGGGGCCCGGCGGCCCTCCCGGATCCCGCCGAGCAGCCGACCGAGATCGCGCTCGGCCTCGGCGAGCGCTGGCGCGTCCCAGTCCCGGGAGGCGATCAGCGGGTCGGAGCCGTCGCTGCGCAGGTACACGTAGGAGGTGGTGACGGCCTCGGGCTCGGCCCTCCACAGCTTCACGGCGGCCACCGCGTAGGCGTCGAGCTGCACCCGGGCCGCGGCGTCCTCGGCGGGGGGCACCCGACCCGTCTTGTAGTCGACGATGTCGAGGCGGTCCTGGTGACGGTAGGCGGCGTCCACACGGCCCCGCACGACGACACCGTCGAGCTCCACGGCGATGGCCTCCTCGACCCGCTCGGGGTGCAACGAGGCGTAGACGGAGGCGAGGAAGGAACGCCGCAGCCCCGCACCGGGGCTGGTGGGGCCCGACCCGGCCGGCCCGCGCTCGGTGCCCCCGGCGGGATCGGCGAGATCGTCGGTCAGGTCGTCGGCGAGATCATGGGCGAGATCGTCGGGCGCATGGTGAGCCGCGTGGTCGGCGGCCGGGCCCGCCGCCGTCGTCACGGGAGCGCCGGGGCCGTCAGCGGGGAACAGCTGCTGCTGGGGCGAGGAGCGCAGCTCGATCCACCGGTGGATCTCGGTGCCGAGCGAGGCGGCCGCACTCGACCGACGGGGCAGGCGGCGGACGAACAGTGCGTCGAACTGCCGCGGGCACCGGGCGAAGGTGACGAGCCCTCCGACCGGAAGCGCCAGCAGCGCCGGGACGGGCTCGGGGCGGGGCTCGGGGACGAGGTCGACGAGCAGACCCTGCCCGCCGGCCGTCCGGCCCGACGCACCACCGTTCCGCCCACCGGGCCGGCCGGCCGCGGGGGCCGGGATGGCGGTCGTGGCCGGGATGGCGGTCGTGGCCGAGACGGCCGCCGCCGGGTCGCTCCAGGTGCCCCCGGCCCGGTCGGCGCGGGTCCGGGGATCCTCCGGCGGAGGCGGCTCGGCCGGTCGCGCGTGCACGAGGTCAGTCTGCTGCAGCAGCCAGGCGTAGAGCTCCGACGGGCCCTGCGGCTGCACGGTTCCGGCGTACCAGTGCGCGGCGGTGCACAGCAGGCTCTCGCGGGCGCGGGTCAGCGCCACGTAGAACAGCCGCCATTCCTCGGCCCGCTTGGCCGCTCGGGCGTGCGCCGCCGCCCGGTCCATCGCCGCCTTGTCGCCGGGTCGGACCGGGAACCCCTCGTCGTCGAGGCGCAGCCACCACGGCAGGGCCTCGGCCTGGGTGGTGGGGTTCTCGGCCAGGCGCTCGTCGGGGAAGATCGTGGAGCGCCCCGATCCGGCCAGGCCGGGCACGACCACGTGCGGGAACTCCAGGCCCTTGGCCTGGTGGATGGTCATCACCCGGACCGCGTCGGTGTCGCCGACCACGGCCTCGGGGAGCTCCTCCTCGGCGTCCTCGACGATCGAGAGCCACTCCAGGAACTGGGGCAGGTCCCGGGCCCCGGCGACGGGCTCGAAGGTCTCGGCGAGGTGCAGGAAGCGGACCAGGTTCTCGCTGCCGCGGTCGTCGAGCACCCCCCACAGGCCGCACTGGTCGACGACCCGGGCGACGAGCGCGCCGAGGGGGAGCTCGGCGGCCGCCGCCCGCAGCGCGTCGCGTTCGGCCACGAACCGCTTCACCCGGGCCCAGCCCTCGGCCGACAGCTCGGCCGCCGTGTCGGACAGCTCCACGCCGTCGAGCAGCCCGCCCGCCGGGGAGCGGGCATCACCGGAAGGGCCCGAGGGGGTCACGGCCCGGGCCCGGGCCGCCCGGGCGAGGGCGGCCACGTCGGCCAGCCCCAGCCGCGTCCGTGGGCCCATCAGGAGCCGGAGCGTGGCGACCGCCGGGCGGTCCAGGGCGAGCACCTCCAGCCAGCACATCACCTCGACGATCTCGGGCCGCTGCAGCAGCCCGCCGATCCCCACCACCTCCACGGGGACACCGGCCCTCGTGAGCTCGTCGACGATCGGACGGATCAGGCGCCGCTTCCGGCACAGCACGGCGATGTCGGCCCAACGCGATCCTTGCGCCCGCAACGAACGGGCGTGGTCGGCGATGGCCCGTGCCTCGTCGGTGTCGTCGCCGAGCAGGGCGGCGACGATCGGGCCGGTGGCACCGGGCAGGCGCCCCGGGGAACGGGCGTCGGGGGCGCTCGGCTCGTCGGGGGCGCTCGGCTCGTCGGAGGCGCGCGGCTCGTCGGGGGCGCGCTGCTCGTCGGGGCGCAGGAGGGCCCGGATCCGCCGGGTCAACAGGTCGATGGGGGGAGCGCACCGGTGGTTGACGGTCAGGGCGAGCGGGGCCGCGGCCGCGAAGTCGGCCCCGAAGCGGTCGAGGTTCGCCGGGTGTGCTCCCCGGAAGCCGTAGATGGCCTGGACGGGATCACCGACTGCGGTGACCGACGAGCCCGGGGGCCAGATGAGGCGCAGGAGCTCGCGCTGGGCGACGTCGGTGTCCTGGTACTCGTCGAGCACGACGGCGCGGAAGCGGTCGCGCAGCTCGGCGGCGACATCGGGCCGCCGCCGCAGGAGCTCGACCGCGAGCTGGATCTCGTCGGCATGGTCGATGAGGCCCCGGGCCAGCCGCTCGGCCCGACTGGCCCGGGTGAGCCCGAGGAGCTGCAGGCGGCCGGTCGCCGCCTGCTGGAGCCTGGCCGGCAGCCGGGTGTCGGCGGCGATCGCCTCGCAGTCGGCGGCGATGTCGTCGAGGTCGACCAGATGGTTGGCTGCCCGGTCACCGAGAGCCAGCGAGCGGCGGGCGCCGTCGACGGGACGGCCCGTCCTGTTTCCGGCCCACGGGATGCGGTCGAACACGTCGAGGGCGAGCTGCATCGACTGGCCCGTCGCCAGGAGCCGGGTGGAGTCGGGCAGGCCGAGCTCGCTCGTGTGCCCGAGCACGATCCAGGCCGCGAAGGCGTGGTACGTGGCCACGGTGACGTCACGGATGCCATCGCCCAGCGACGGTGAGCCGATGTCGACCAGACGCTGACGGAGATTCCCGGCACCTTTGTTGGAGAACGTCAGCGCGCATATGGATTCGGGCGGCACGCCGCGGGCGACGAGGGTGACGACCCGCTCGGCGATGACCGTCGTCTTGCCCGATCCGGCCCCGGCGACCACCAGTAGCGGCCCGTCGTCGGCCTCCACCGCGGCGCGCTGCTCCCGGGTCAGCTCGGGTCGCTGCAGTGCCACCTCGGCGGCCTCGGGAGGCTGCAGTGCCACCTCGGTGGCCTCGGGAGGCTGCAGTGCCACCCCGGCCGGCTCCGGTGGGACGGGGCCGGCCGAGGGGACAGGGAGGGCTGACGCGACGGGGTCGGCCGGACGGGGGCGTCGGGTGGGAGCCTCCACGGGGACGGCTCCGACCGGCATCGGCCGCCCGGCCAACTGCCTCGGGCAGAGCCGGTGCAGCTCGCAGAACTCGCAGTCGGCTGCCGGCGACGGCGCCACCGCTCCGGCCAGGATGCGGTCGGCGATCGCGGCGATCCGGGCCTGCGTTTCCAGCGCGTGGTCCGGCCCGATGGGCTGCTCACGGGTCCGGTACTCGGGACCGAGGTAGCGCAGCTCGAGGCGGCGAACGGGCCCCTCGGCGGCGAGCACCGGGTCGGCCCCGGCGGCCAGGTGGTAGCAGGCGAGCTGGATCGACGTGGCCGCCTGGGCGTTGGTCGCCGGCGCGCCGGTCTTGTAGTCGATGACGGCCAGGCCGGTCGATCCGTCGAGCTCGCGCACCCGGTCCACCCGGTCGATCGAGCCGGTCAGCGTGTGCGGACCGACGGGCACCGAGAAGCGGTGCTCGGTCGCCACCACGGCGTCACGGTCCTCGGCCACGGCTCGGCCGTCGTGCTCCCACCACACGCGCAGCAGGACCTCCAGCCGGCCCCGGTAGTCCTCGGCCTGCGGACGGTAGGGGGCGATGGACGGATCCCATCGCTGCCCGGCCACCTCGAGGACGCGCTCGAGCGTCAGCGGCGCCGAGCGGTCCGACAGCACCTCCTCGAGCACGGCGTGCACCAGCGTGCCGAAGCGCGCCGAGAGCCCCGACTCCGAGCGGACGCTCGCCGCGTACTGGAGCGCGTGGTTCCAGGGGCAGTTCTCGTAGGCGGTGAGCTGGGTGGCCGACAGCCGCAGGGAGCGGTCCGTCCACACCGGCGCGCCCGGGGCGGTGGCGGCGATGCCGAGGGGGAAGCGGGAGCGGTCCGCGCTGCGGGGGGCCCGGCGCAGGGGCCGCCGTGCCCAGCGGTCCACGAACCGCGACGGCATGCGGCCCGCCTCGGGAGCGCTCACGGCGACGATCCGCTCGGCCCCGGCCGCCCAGTCGAGCACGGCATCGAAGTGCCCGAGGTCCTCGGCGACCTCCCCGAGGCGGGGCCAGAGCCCGTCGACCATGCCGGCGAGGATCAGCACCCGGGGTGGGTCGGGGACGGCGAAGGGGCCGGCGACCCGGGCCGCAGCCAGGCCCCGGGCGGTCAGCAGGCGCAGGGCGTCGCGTCGAACCGGGCCGGGACCCGAGCCCACCCGGGGGGCGCGGCGCAGATCGTCGGCCCAGGCGGTGACGTCGTCGCCGAAGCGCTGGGCGTGGCGCAGCAGATCGGCGGCCAGGGCGGCCACCGCGGGATCGTCGTGGATCCGGTGGCCCAGCCGGTCGACCAGGGCCGCGCCACAGCGCCCTGCCACCGACCCGCCCGGCCCGGCCACCGACCCGCCCGGCCCGGCGGCCGCCAGGACGGCCAGGCGCACCGACTCCACGAGCGCACCCGACAACCGGCTCCCGCGGCCGCCGGCCACCGCCACCCCGGCCCGGGCGGCGGCGGCCCGCACGCCGTGGCCCGCGTCATCGGGGGAGCGGAACACCACGGCGATCTCGTGGGCGGCGCAGGCCCCACCCGACACGACGGAGGCGGCCAGCGCCTCCCCGATGACCGCCTCACCCTCCAGGGCCGGGTGCGGGGCCACCACCAGCGATCGACCGACGGGCGCCACGGCCGGAGTCTGCCCCGGTTCGCCCGGGCCTGCGGCTCAGCCCTTCACGGACCCCGTGACCAGGCCCCGGACGAAGAAGCGCTGCAGGGCGAAGAACACCGCCAGCGGCAGGGCCATCGTGACGAAGGCCCCGGCGGTGAGCCGCTGCCATTCCTCGCCCTTGGAGCCGGCCAGCTCGACGAGCTTGACGGTCATGGGGGCGACCCGCTTGCCCGGCCCGAACGCCGTCGCCACGGCCAGGTCGTTCCAGACCCACAGGAACTGGAAGATCCCCAGCGACGCCAGCGCCGGGACCGACAGGGGCAGCACGATCCGCAGGAACGTCCGCATGTGCGACGCGCCGTCGACCCGCGCCGCCTCCATCAGCTCACCGGGCAGCTGGCTGATGAAGTTCCGCAGCAGGTACACGGCCAGGGGCATGGCGAAGCAGGTGTGGGCGATGATGACGGCCCAGGCGCTGTTGTTCAGCAGGCTCGTGGTCGCCGGGATCACCTTCACCGAGCCGATCGACGCTCCGCGGTTGATGAGGCGCAGCAGCGGGATGAAGGCCATCTGCAGCGGCACCACGAGCAGCCCGACGGTGACGAGGAACAGGGTGTCTCGGCCCCGGAAGCTCATCCACGAGAAGGCATAGGCGGCGAACGCCGCCACCAGGATGGGGATGATCGTGGCCGGGACGGCGATGCGCACCGAGTTCCAGAAGTAGTTGCCGAGCTGACCGCCCGAGGACTTCGAGGACAGGATGTCGTCGTAGTTGCGCAGCGTGAACCGGGGCGTCACCCCCACGGCTTCGCCGGTTCGCACGGTCCCGCCCTTGGCCACCGCCAGCCGCGATCCCGGCGGCACCGACAGCGACGCCAGACCGGAGCCCTCGACGGGCCGCAGCGTCACCCGGGACAGGCCCGAGGAGTTCGTGCGGACCTCCGTCACCCGCCACTCGACGGCGGCGTCGTTCAGCGCCGGAGCGGCGATGCGCGACTGCGACGCCACCTGCCACCACGGGGTGGTCTTGATCGCCACCTCGGGACGAAACGACGAGATGACGAGCCCGACGGTCGGGATGGTCCACAGCACCACGATGGTGAGCAGCACGACCTTGCCGAAGGTGGACCCGAGCGCCCGGATCAGCTTCTGGGCCGCCGTCGCCGGGGCCTGCTGGACGATGTCGGTCGACCGGGGCATGTCAGCGGCCCGCCCGCTCGGAGCGGAACTGGCGGATGTTGAACCACATCACCGGGACCACCGCCAGGAACAGGATCGTGGCCAGGGCGGCGCCGTAGCCGAACTTCCCGAACGAGAACGTCTGGTTCATCATGGCCGAGGCCACCACCTCGGTCTGGTAGTTGCCGCCGGTCATGGCCTTGACGACGTCGAAGGCCTTGAGCACGGCGATGGTGACGGTGGTGAGGACCACGATCACGGTGGGGCGGATCGACGGGAGCAGGATCCGCCAGAAGACCTGGCGCTCGTTGGCGCCGTCCATCCTCGCCGCCTCCAGGAAGTCGCTGGCGACCCCCTTGATGGCGGCCGACAGCACGACGGTGGCGAAACCGACCTGCACCCAGATCATCACCACCATGAGGAACAGGTTGTTGAAAGGGCGGTGGTCGATCAGGAAGAACTGGGGATCCATGCCGATCGCCACCAGGATCCGGTTGAGGAGCCCGATCTGCTCGGCGCCGGGCTCGCGGTACGCGTACACGAACTTCCAGATGATCCCGGCGCCGGCCAGCGACACGGCGTTGGGGAGGAAGATCAGCGCCTTGGCCAGCGCCTCGCCCCGGTACCGGTCGGCCAGGACGGCCACGGCGAGGCCGATCGCCGTCGACAGGGGCGGCACGACGGCCACCCAGAACAGGTTGTTGCGGATCGTGGTGAGCCCACCGGCGCTCGAGAACACCCAGCGGTAGTTCTCCAGGCCGACGAACTCCCGGCCCTGACCGGAGTTGTCGAAGAACGACAGCAGCACCGTCCGCAGACCCGGGATCACCAGGCCGATCAGGAGGGCCAGCAACGCAGGGCCGACGAACACCAGCACGCGCAGGCGGTCGGCGGCGGCCGTGGGAAGGGCGTCGACGGCCCGGTTGGCGAGGGCGACGACGCCCAGGTAGCAGAGGATGGCGGCCACGGCCATCCCGATCGCGGAGAACACGTCGGGCTTCGCTCCTGCGGTGAAGGGGTCCGGGCAACCGTACCGGCCCTGAAGCCGACGTGGCGGGGAGCGGGCCTCGGGTTCGAGGGGGCTCCCCGCCACGCTTCAGGCGGTTCGGTTCGGATGGGTCCGGTTCGGGCCGGACCCGGATCAGGCCGGGATCAGGCCGGGATCAGGCCTTGGGCCAGGACGCCTCGATGGCGTCGAGGGTGGCCTGGTCGTCCTTGCCGCCGGTGACCCAGTCGACCATGCCGGTCCAGAAGGTGCCGGCGCCGACCGAGCCGGGCATGAGGTCGGAGGCGTCGAAGCGGAACACCGTGGCTCCCTGGAGCAGCTCACCGAACTGGCGGTCGATCTGCTCGGGGATCAGGTTGAGGTCGAGGCCCTTGTTGGGCGACAGCCACGAGCCGATGGCGGCGCGGCTGTTGGCGTACTGGGCCGAGGTCAGGTACCGCAGCGTGGCGGCGACCTCGGGCCGGTCGGAGAAGGCGGCGAGGAGCTCGCCGCCGCCGAGGACCGGCTTGCCCTTGGCCGGGTCGATCGTCGGGAAGTAGAAGATGTTGACGTCACCCTCGGGGCCCTTGGTGGTGCCCTCGGGGAACTGGTTGGCGTAGAAGCTGGCCTGGCGGTGCAGGTAGCAGCTGCCGTCGAGGATGCCGAGGCCCGACTCCTGGAACGAGGTCGTGGCGATCGACTTGGGGCCGCCCTTCACGAACTTCTCGTTCTTGGCGATCGTGCCCACCCGGGCCAGCACGGCGGCGACGGCGGGGTCGTTGAAGGGGATGGCGTGGCTGACCCACTTGTCGTAGGTCTCGGGGCCGGCCTCGCGCAGCATGACGTCCTCCATCCAGTCGGTGAGGACCCAGCCGGTGGCGCCACCGGACTCGGCGCCGATGCACCACGGGGTGCCGCCGTCGGCGACGATCTTCTCGGAGAGGGCGACCATCTCGTCCCAGGTCGCCGGAACGGCGTAGCCCTTCTCGGCGAACTTGGCCGGGGAGTACCAGACCATCGACTTGACGTTGGCGCCGAAGGGCGGGGCGTAGAACTTGCCGTCGACGGTGCCGAGCTCGGCCCAGCCGGCGATGTGGTTGTTCTTCACGTAGTCGGCCAGGGCGGGCTGCTCCACGACCTTGCCGCTGCGGGCGAGGTCGGCCAGCAGGCCGGGCTGGGGGATGATGGCGATGTCGGGAGCGTTGCCGCCCTCGACGCGGACCCGGATCTGCTGCTCGAACTCGGCCGAGGGCTCGTGCTCGATGTCGATGCCGGTGGCGTCCTCGAAGGGCTTCCAGGCCTGCTCCAGGCGGTCGGCCTCGACGTCACGGATGGACGAGAAGATCGTGACCTTCTTGCCCGAGTACTGCTGACCGATCTCGGCGATGATGTCCTCGCCGCCGGTCGCCGCCGCAGCGGAGGTCTCGGTGGCGGCGGCGGTGGTGTCGGCCGCATCGTTGCTGTCGCTGCCGCAGGCGGCGGCGACCAGCGTCAGCGCCAGGGCGGCGCTGATCGCGAGGGTCCTTCTGTGGTGCATGCACTCCCCTTGGTGGAGTCGGCCACGGTGGTGCGGCCGACGTCGGTGGTCGAAGGATTGTAGGGTCCCGGCCGACCGAGATGCAATCGCTTACATCTCGCTGACCTGGAGCCCTGCGCAGGCCGGGGGCCGTGCGGTCGGTACGCTCCCCGGGTGATGGAAGCGCTTGCTGGGTCGCTCGACGGCAGGTCGGCCCCGGGCCGTCTCGTGAGCCACGTCAGCGCCGTGGAGCGGGAGCGGTTCCGGGCCCGCGCCGAACGGGGCCTGCGCTGCGCCCGGCCCATCCTGGAGGCCCTGTACCCCGGCCACGACCCCGATGCGCTGGCCGCTCGGCTGCTCACGATCGCCGCCGGCGCTCTCGGCTCCCGCTCGCCCGAGCTGCGCATCCTCGACGCCCATCGGGAGGTCGAGCCGGGCTGGTTCCAGGCCCCCGACCGTGTCGGCTACGTCGCCTACTGCGAGCAGTTCGGGCCGACGCTGCGCGACGTGGTCGGCCGCCTCGACCACCTGTCGAGCCTCGGTGTGACCTACCTCCACCTCATGAAGGTGGTGAAGTCCCGACCCGAGCCGAGCGACGGAGGGTTCGCCGTCGTCGACTACCGCGACGTCGACCCCGCCCTCGGCACGGTCGACGACCTCGTCGCCCTCGCCACGGAGCTCCGCCGACGGGGGATCAGCCTCTGCCTGGACCTGGTGATGAACCACACGGCGGCCGAGCACGAGTGGGCGCAGCGGGCCCGGGCCGGCGATCCGCGCTACCGCGCCTACTACCACGTGTTCCCCGACCGCACGCTGCCCGACGCCTACGAGGCGACCCTCCCGGAGATCTTCCCCGAGATGGCGCCGGGCAGCTTCACCTGGGACGACGCCCTCCAGGGCTGGGTGTGGACGACGTTCCACCGCTACCAGTGGGACCTCGACTACGCCAATCCCGACGTGCTCGCCGAGATGCTCGACACCATGCTGGCGCTGGCCAACCTGGGCGTCGAGGTGCTCCGCCTCGACGCCGTGGCCTTCACCTGGAAGCGGCTCGGCACGGACTGCCAGAACCAGCCCGAGGCCCACCTGATCGTCCAGCTCCTGCGGGCCTTCGTGGACATGGCCGCTCCGGGCGTCCTGCTCAAGGCGGAGGCGATCGTCGGGCCCCGTCAGCTCGTCGGGTACCTCGGATCCCATGAACGTCAGCGCGCTGAATGTCAGCTCGCTTATCACAATCAGCTCATGGTGATGGTGTGGAGCTCCCTGGCCACACGCGACGCCCGCCTCATGGCGCAGGCCCTCGACCACCTCGGCCAGATCCCACCACATGCCGCCTGGGCCACCTACGTCCGCTGCCATGACGACATCGGCTGGGCCGTCGACGATGGCGACGCCGCCGCCGTCGGGATCTCCGGAGCCGCGCACCGGCGGTTCCTGGCCGAGTTCTTCCGGGGCGACTTCCCGGGATCGTTCAGCCTCGGCGCGTCCTTCTCGGTCAACGAGGCCACCGGCGACGAGCGCACCTGCGGGATGACCGCCGGCCTGTGCGGCATCGACCGGGCCCGGGCCGGGGGAGATCCCGCCGCCCTCGACGCCGGGGTCCGCCGGCTCCTCCTCGCCTACGGCCTCGCCATGAGCGTCGGGATGCCGCTGCTCTACATGGGCGACGAGGTGGCCCTCGGCAACGATCCCGGATACCTCGACGATCCCGCCCGGGCCGACGACTCGCGCTGGGTCCACCGGC
>JBIKWW010000435.1:0-3294 GCA_044356125.1 Acidimicrobiia bacterium | reverse complement strand
TCGGCCAGATCGGCGTGGCGCTGACCATCAGCTGACCATCAGCTGATCGGCTGACCATCAGCCGACCGGTTCAGCCCGAACCGAACCGAACGGGACCCGCCCGGGTGATCCACCGGGCGGGTCCTTCGCGTCCGATGCGCCCGTAGGGCGGGGCCGCCCGTAGCCTGGAGTCATGGCCCTGTGGGATCGCCTCGTTCCGTCGTACAAGACCACCCTTCCCGAACCCGGCACCGAGCTGCCCGGCCGGGACGCCGTCATGCGGGTGGCGGCCCGCCACCTCGTGCTGGGGAAGCCCATGGTGGGGCCGTTCCCCGAGCACCTCGACACCCTCGTCGTCGGCATGGGCTGCTTCTGGGGGGCGGAGCGCAAGTTCTGGCAGACCCCGGGTGTGTGGAGCACCGCCGTGGGCTACGCCGGAGGCGCCACGCCCAACCCGACCTACGAGGAGGTGTGCTCGGCCCGCACCGGGCACACCGAGGTGGTGCTCGTCGTGTTCGACCCCGCCGTGGTGAGCCTCGACGGTGTGCTGCGCGTCTTCTGGGAGAACCACGACCCGACCCAGGGCATGCGTCAGGGCAACGACATCGGCACCCAGTACCGCTCCGCGGTCTACGCCCACGACGACGCCCAGCGCGCCGCCGTCGAGGCGTCGCGCGACCGGTTCCAGGCGGCCCTGCGGGCGTCGGGCTACGGCGCCATCACCACCGAGATCGCCGGTCCGCCGGCGCCGGCGTTCTACTACGCCGAGGACTACCACCAGCAGTACCTGGCCAAGAACCCCAACGGCTACTGCGGCATCGGGGGCACGGGCGTGTCGTGCCCGGTCGGGCTGCAGCAGGCATGACGCCCCGGCGGCGACCGTAGGATCGCCGCCGTGAGCGGCCCTCTCCCGTCCCCGGCTCCCGTCCCGGCGGGGTTCCCGGCCCGTCGTCCCCGGCGTCTGCGCCGGACGCCCGCCCTGCGGCGACTCGTCGCCGAGACCCGCCTGAGCGTCGACGACCTGATCGTGCCGCTCTTCGTGCGTGAGGGCATCGACGAGCCCCAGCCCATCGCCAGCCTGCCCGGGGTGGTGCAGCACACCATGGAGTCCCTGCGCAAGGAGGTGCGCGAGCTCGCCTCGATGGGCGTCCCCGGGGTGATCCTGTTCGGTGTGCCCGCCCGCAAGGACGCCGTCGGGTCGGGCGCCTTCGATCCCGACGGGGTCGTCCAGGTCGCCCTCCGCCACCTCCGAGACGACGTCGGCGAGGACCTCGTGGTCATGGCCGACCTCTGCGTCGACGAGTACACCGACCACGGTCACTGCGGCGTGCTGCTGCCCAACGGTGAGGTCGACAACGACGCCACGCTCGAGATCTACGCCGCGGCCGCCGTCGCCCAGGCCGACGCCGGGGCCGCCGTCACCGCCCCGAGCGGGATGATGGACGGGCAGGTCCGGGCGATCCGCCAGGCGCTCGACGGGACCGGCCACACCGGCGTGGCCATCCTCGCCTATGCCGCCAAGTACGCCTCGTCGCTCTACGGCCCCTTCCGCGACGCCGTCGACTGCCGCATCGTCGGCGGGGGCGACCGCAAGGGCTACCAGCAGGACTGGTCCAATGCCCGCGAGGCCCTCGAGGAGGTGCTGCTCGACCTCCAGGAGGGCGCCGACATGGTGATGGTCAAGCCCGCCGTCACCTATCTCGACATCGTGGCGAAAGTACGCGCGCTGACGAACGCGCCGCTCGCCGCCTACCACGTCTCCGGGGAGTACGCCATGATCAAGGCGGCCGCTGCCAACGGCTGGCTCGACGGGACCGCCGTCGCGCTCGAGCAGCTCACCGCCGTCAAGCGGGCCGGGGCCGACATGGTCCTCACCTACTTCGGCCGTGAGCTGGCTGAGGTGCTGTCGTGAGCGCTCCGGTCTGCCACCGGCCCCAGGGCTGCTCCAACCCCGTCGGCGGCTGCTCGACGGCCAACGGCGCCCTATGCGGCGAGACCAACGCCTCGGCCCACGAGCGGGCCCGCCGGGTGCTCGTCGGCGGCGTGAACTCACCGGTGCGGGCGTTCCGCAGCGTCGGAGGCACCCCCTACACGGTGGCCTCCGGTCAGGGCGCCCACGTGTGGGACGTCGAGGGCCGCCGCTACATCGACTACGTCCAGAGCTACGGCGCCTCGATCCTGGGCCATGCCCACCCGAAGGTGGTCGAGGCCATCGGCCGGGCGGCCACCGAGGGAACCAGCTTCGGCGCCCCCACGTACCGCGAGATGCTGCTGGCCGAGACCATCGCCGCCCGCGTGCCGGGCCTGGAGATGATCCGGATGACGAGCTCGGGGACCGAGGCGGCGATGTCGGCCGTCCGCCTGGCCCGGGGGGCGACGGGCCGTACCAAGGTCGTCAAGTTCGCCGGCTGCTACCACGGCGCTTCGGACTCCCTCCTGGCCGAGGCCGGCAGCGGGGTGGCCAACCAGTCCCTGCCGGGGACCGCGGGGGTGCCGCCCAGCGCCGTGGCCGACACCATCGTGGTGCCCTACAACACCGTGCCCGACCTCGACGAGGCCACCTGGAGCGAGGTCGCGCTGGTGGCCGTCGAGCCGGTCGCCGCCAACATGAACCTCGTCGCCCCCGAGCCCGGCTTCCTGGAGGGTCTGCGCCAGGTGACCTCGCGACACGGCGCCCTGCTGCTGTTCGACGAGGTGATCACCGGCTTCCGGCTCGGCAACGGCGGGGCCACCGCCCACTCCGGCGTCATCCCCGACCTGTGGGCCTTCGGAAAGGTCATCGGCGGCGGCCTGCCCGTCGGGGCCTTCGGTGGCCCCCGGGCGATCATGGAGCAGCTCGCCCCCCTCGGCCCCGTGTACCAGGGCGGCACCATGAGCGGGAACCCGCTCGCCTGCGCCGCCGGCCTCACCGTGCTCGAGCTGCTGACCGATGACGCCTTCAAGGAGCTGTCGCGGCGGGCCCGGACCCTGGCCGACGGCCTCACCGAGGCCATCTCGGCGGCCGGCCTGCCCGTGCACGTGCCCGTCGTCGGCCCGCTGCTCGGGCTGTTCCTGGCCGAGGGCCCCGTACGCACCTACGCCGAGGCGCAGACGGCCAACTCGGCGGGGCTCTACGCCCCGTTCTTCCACGCCATGCTCGAGCGCGGTGTGGCCATGGCCCCCGGTGCCTACGAGGTCCTGTTCCCCTCGCTCGCCCACGGCGACGAGGACCTGTCCCGCACCATCGACGCCGCCGCGGCCGCCGCCCGCTCCGTCGCTTCGACCCGGGTGTGACCATGCGCTACTGGCTGATGAAGAGCGAGCCCGACGTCTTCT
>JBIKWW010000434.1:0-3296 GCA_044356125.1 Acidimicrobiia bacterium | reverse complement strand
GTCCGGGCGCTTGCGGGTCGGGAGACTCCTTGACCGTTCGACCGGCCTGCTTTACGGTGTCGGCCACCTGAAGCCCCAACCGGGCCGCCCCTGCCGGGGTGGTCTGACGCGTCACGGGGTTGTCACCGCGTGCTAGCGTCCGTCTACCGTGCGCGTCGTGTCCCCGCCCCGCAGTTCTTTGGCCTGCCCCGGCGCGCCCGAGAACCGGTGGCCATCCGTCGCCGGTGCTGCTCCGTCGTTCGTGTCCCCCCGCGACGCCCACCCCCTCCCGACCGGCCGCGTGCCGGCCGCGGCGGGGTCCTCGGGCGTCCGGCATCGAGGTCGGCCGGTCACCCCCGGTCGGCGTGAGGAAGTGTGACCCGTGTCGCTCTCGACCCCGTCCCTGCTCGTCCCCTCGGCCATCCAGCCGACCCGTGAGCGGTTCTCCTTCTCCAATCTGGACGAGGTGCTGCCGCTTCCGGACCTGATCGCCGTGCAGCGCGCCTCCTACCAGTGGTTCCTCGACCACGGGCTGATGGAGGCCTTCGGGGACATCAGCCCCATCGAGGACTTCAGCCAGACGCTGCGCCTCGAGCTCGAGTTCGACGCCGCCGATCCGGACCTTCGCCCGGAGCCGAAGTTCTCCGTCGAGGAGTGCCGCGAGCGCGACATGACGTTCGCCGCTCCGATCTTCGTGAAGGCCCGCTTCATGAACGCCAGCACCGGCGAGATCAAGGAGCAGACGGTCTTCATGGGGGACTTCCCGATGATGACCGACAAGGGCACGTTCATCATCAACGGCACCGAGCGCGTGGTGGTCAGCCAGCTCGTGCGTTCGCCCGGCGTCATCTTCGCCCCGGGCCGTGACGCGAAGACCCTGGTCACCGGCACGATCCACCCCTACCGGGGGGAGTGGCTGGAGTTCGACGTCGAGCAGAAGCCGGGCAAGGACGTCACCGCCGGCGCCCGTGTCGCCCGCAAGCGCCGTCTGTCGATGTTCATCATCCTGCGCGCCCTCGGCTTCACCGAGGAGAACCACCCCGGGTTCCTCGACCGCTTCGTGAACCACTTCTCGTTCCTCGAGGCGCAGTGGGAGAAGGAGCGTGACCTGTTCGCCACGCGCGAGGAGGCCCTGGTCGAGATCTACAAGAAGGCCCGCCCGGGTGAGCCGCCGTCGGTGGAGTCGGCCCGCGCCTACTTCGAGAACGCCTTCTTCAACAACAAGCGCTACGACCTCACCAAGGTCGGCCGCTACAAGCTGAACCGCAAGCTCGGCACGGAGGTCGAGCGCCTGCGGGAGCTGTTCGACCTCGACGTCGAGGTCCCCTCCGACGAGACCCACGTGCTCACCCCGCAGGAGGTCCTCGCCACCTGCACGTACCTGCTGCACCTGGCCGACTCCAACGAGGGCTACCGGCTCGACGACCAGGACCACTTCGCCAACCGCCGCATCCGCAGCGTCGGCGAGCTCATCCAGAACCAGGTCCGCGTCGGGCTCAGCCGCATGGAGCGCGTCGTGCGCGAGCGCATGACCACCCAGGACGTCGAGGCGATCACCCCGCAGACGCTCATCAACATCCGGCCCGTCGTCGCCGCCATCAAGGAGTTCTTCGGAACGTCCCAGCTGTCGCAGTTCATGGACCAGGTGAACCCGCTGGCCGGGCTCACCCACAAGCGGCGCCTCAGCGCCCTCGGTCCCGGCGGCCTCAGCCGCGAGCGCGCCGGTTTCGAGGTGCGCGACGTGCACTCCAGCCACTACGGCCGGATGTGCCCGATCGAGACGCCGGAAGGCCCCAACATCGGCCTCATCGGCAATCTGGCCACGTACGCCCGGGTCAACGAGTACGGGTTCATCGAGACGCCCTACCGCAAGGTCGTCAACGGCACCGTGACCGACGAGATCGTGTACCTGACGGCCGACGAGGAGGAGGAGTACGTCATCGCCCAGGCCAACGCGAACATGGACGCGGCGGGCAACTTCACCGACGCCCGCGTCCTCGTCCGCCGGGCCCCCCGGGGCGCCCAGGTGCGCATCGGCGCCGGTGGCGCCTCGTACTCGTCCACCAACGAGATCGACTACGTGCCGCCGACCGAGGTCGACATGATGGACGTGTCGCCCAAGCAGATCGTCTCGGTCGCCACCGCGCTCATCCCCTTCCTCGAGCACGACGACGCCAACCGGGCCCTCATGGGCGCCAACATGCAGCGCCAGGCCGTTCCGGTCGTGCGGCCCGAGGCCCCCTACGTCGGTACCGGCGTCGAGGCCCGTGCCGCCCGTGACGCCGGCGACGCCGTCCTGGCCGAGGGTGATGGCGTGGTGACCGACGTCGGCGGCGACTACGTGACCGTCCAGTACGACGACCCCCGCCTCGGGCGCAAGATCTACCGGCTCAACAAGTTCCGCCGGTCCAACCAGAACACCTGCATGAACCAGCGGATCAAGGTGTCCGAGGGCGACCGCGTGGAGGGCAACAGCACGGGCCGCTACACGGCGACCGTCCTGGCCGACGGCCCGAGCACCGACATGGGCGAACTGGCGCTCGGCAAGAACCTCCTCGTGGCCTTCATGCCGTGGGAGGGCTACAACTTCGAGGACGCCATCATCTTGTCCGAGCGCCTGGTGCGCGACGACGTGCTCACCTCGATCCACATCGAGGAGCACGAGGTCGACGCCCGCGACACCAAGCTGGGCGCCGAGGAGATCACCCGGGACATCCCGAACCTTTCCGAGGAGATCCTGAAGGACCTCGACGAGCGAGGCATCATCCGCATCGGGGCCGAGGTCGGTCCCGGCGACGTGCTCGTCGGCAAGGTCACGCCCAAGGGCGAGACCGAGCTCACCCCCGAGGAGCGCCTGCTGCGCGCCATCTTCGGCGAGAAGGCGCGCGAGGTGCGCGACACGTCGCTCAAGGTGCCCCACGGCGAGTCCGGCAAGGTCATCGACGTCAAGGTCTTCACCCGCGAGGACGGCCACGAGCTCGCCCCCGGCGTGAACCAGCTCGTGCGGGTCTACGTCGCCCAGCGGCGCAAGATCAGCGAGGGCGACAAGCTCGCCGGCCGCCACGGCAACAAGGGCGTCATCTCCAAGATCCTGCCCATCGAGGACATGCCCCACACCGCCGACGGCCAGCCCGTCGACGTGATCCTCAACCCCCTCGGCGTGCCCAGCCGCATGAACGTCGGCCAGGTGCTCGAGGCCCACCTGGGCTACGCCGCCCGCTGGGGCTGGGCCGGCACCGACGCCCACCCGATCAGGGGCACCGAGACCAAGACCCGCCCGAACACCCCACCGGCGCAGTGGGTCGCCACGCCGGTGT
>JBIKWW010000066.1:0-11599 GCA_044356125.1 Acidimicrobiia bacterium | reverse complement strand
CGCTCCACGAGGAGCTGGCCGCCGTCGTCGCGGACGGTGATGAGGGCCGGGATCGTGCGCGTGAGCGTGCCCTTTGCGCCCTTGACGCTGATGGCGCCGTCGAGCACGGACACGGACACGCCGCTGGGCACGGCGATGGGGGTACGACCGATTCGGGACATGTCAGTTCACTCCACCGTCACCAGACGAAGCACACGACCTCGCCACCGACTTTGCGCTGGCGGGCCTCTTTGTCGGTCAGCAGGCCCTGGCTGGTGGAGAGGACGGCGACGCCCATCCCACCGAGGACCCGGGGCAGGTTGGCGGCCTGGCGGTACACGCGCAGACCGGGCTTGGACACG
Organism: Acidimicrobiia bacterium; assembly: GCA_044356125.1. Taxonomy (GTDB): domain Bacteria; phylum Actinomycetota; class Acidimicrobiia; order Acidimicrobiales; family JANYDT01; genus JBIKWW01. The sequence goes on along the minus strand of JBIKWW010000066.1, from coordinate 11,258 downwards.
CGCTGGATCCCGGAGATGGTGCGCGCCCGCTCGGGCGTGTACTTCATCTCGATCTCCAGCGTCGAACCGGGCTTGCCCGTGTTCGGCGTGACCTTGTAGCTGGCGATGTAGCCCTCACGGGTGAGGATCTTCGCCAGGTTCTCCTTGAGCTTGCTGCTCGGCATCTTCACCGAATCGTGCATCGCCGTGTTGGCGTTGCGGATCCGGGTGAGCATGTCGGCGATGGGGTCGGTCATCGTCATGTCAGGACCTCCTCACCAGCTCGACTTCGTGACGCCGGGGACCTCACCGGCGTGGACCATCTCGCGCAGGCACACGCGACACAGGCCGAACTTCTGGAACACGGCACGCGAGCGGCCGCATCGGCGGCAGCGGGTGTAGGCGCGAACCTTGAACTTCGGCTTGCGGTTCGCCTTCTCGATCAGAGCCTTCTTGGCCATGGCTTGTCCTTGATCTCCTCGGGCTCAGTTCTGCCCGTCGCGCCTGAACGGGAAGCCGAACGCATCCAGCAGGGCCTTGCCCTCGGCGTTCGTGCGTGCGGTCGTCACGATCGTGATGTCGAACCCTCGGGTGACATCGATCTTGTCGTAGTCGATCTCCGGGAAGATCAGCTGCTCGGTGACACCGAAGGTGTAGTTGCCCCGGCCGTCGAAGCTCTTGGGGTTGAGCCCCCGGAAGTCACGGATGCGGGGGATGGCCAGGCCGAGCAGGCGGTCGAAGAACTCCCACATGCGATCGCCCCGGAGCGTGACCTTGGCGCCGATGGCGTTGCCCTCACGCAGCTTGAAGGTGGCGATCGACTTGGTCGCCCGGGCGACCATCGGCTTCTGGCCGGTGATGGCGGTCAGGTCGGCGATGGCGCCCTCGAGCAGCGACGGCTGCTGGGTGGCCTTGCCGACGCCGGCGTTCACCACGATCTTCTCGAACCGGGGCACCTGCATGATGTTGGTCAGACCGAGGGTCTGCTGCAGGGCCGGACGGATCTCGTTCAGGTACTTCGTCTTGAGGCGCGGCACGGCGGGCCCTTCGACGGTGGTGGCGGGGGCGGCCGGGCTCACAGCGCACCTCCGGTGGCGCGGTTGACGCGGACCTTGGTGTCGCCGTCGACCTTGTAGGCCACCTTGACCTTCTGGCCCGTGGCGGGGTCGACGAGGGCGACGTTGGACACCGGGATCGGCATCTCCTTGTCCTTGATGCCGCCCTGGTCCTGCGCCGACCGGGGCTTGGTGTGGCGCTTCGCGACGTTCACGCCGGCCACCACGACCTTGCCCTCGGTGGGGATGGCGCGGACGACCTCGCCCGTGCGCCCCTTGTCCTTGCCGGTGAGCACCACCACGGTGTCACCCTTCCTGATCCGGAGACCGGCCATCACAGCACCTCCGGTGCCAGCGAGATGATCCGCATGAACTTGCGATCGCGGAGCTCGCGGCCCACCGGCCCGAAGATGCGGGTGCCCCGCGGCTCCATCTTGTCGTTGATGACGACGGCGGCGTTGTCGTCGAAGGCGATGTAGCTGCCGTCCTTGCGGCGGCGCTCCTTCTTGGTGCGCACGACGACGCACTTCACGACATCGCCCTTCTTGACCGACCCGTTGGGCAGGGCGTCCTTCACGGCGACGACGATGACGTCGCCCACCGAGGCGTAGCGCCGACGGGTACCGCCGAGGACCTTGATCACCAGGACCTCCTTGGCCCCGGTGTTGTCAGCGACCTTCAGCCGCGACTCGACCTGGATCATCGCGCACGCTCCTTCCTCGTCGCCTGCTCCTCGGAACGATGCTGCTGCAAGCGTGTGCTCATCGCGCACGCTCCAGGATCTCCACGAGGCGCCAGCGCTTCAGCTTCGACAGCGGACGGGTCTCCATGACCCGGACGGTGTCGCCCACGCCGGCGGTGCCGTCCTCGTCGTGGACGTAGAGGCGCTGGGTCCGCTGGATGGTCTTGGAGTAGCGGTCGTGACGCACGCGGTCGACCACCGCGACGACGATCGTCTTGTTCATCTTCGTGCTGACCACCAGGCCGTCGCGGACCTTGCGGCGGGCGCGGGGCTCGGCTGCGGTAGCAGAGGCGTCGGTCATCTGGCTCACTTGCCCTTCGTGCCGGCGAGGGCCTCGGCGGCGGCGATCTCACGGGCCCGCAGCATGGTGTTGATGCGGGCGACGTCCTTCTTCAGCTGCCCGATACGGGCGATGCTCTCCAGCGTGCCGGTGGCCCGCTGGAAGCGGAGGTTGAACAGCTCGGCCTTGGTCTCCCCGAGCTTGGCGACGAGCTCGGCGTCGGACAGGTCCACGAGCGCCTGGGCGGCCTTGGACGGCATCAGATCGTCTCCTCGTTCGTGATGAAGCGGGCCTTCATGGGGAGCTTCTGGATCGCGAGCTCCATGGCCTCACGGGCCAGGTCGGGGTTGACGCCCTCCATCTCGAAGAGCACCCGGCCCGGCTTCACGACGGCGACCCAGTACTCCGGGTTGCCCTTGCCCGAACCCATGCGGGTCTCGGCCGGCTTGGCCGTCACCGGCTTGTCCGGGAAGACACGGATCCAGATCTTGCCGCCACGGCGGACACGCCGGGTCATGGCGATACGGGCGGCCTCGATCTGGCGGGCGGTGAGCCATGCCGGCTCGAGCGCCTGGATCCCGAAGGAGCCGAAGTTCAGGTCGGTGCCGCCCTTGGCGGCACCCGTCATGCGACCGCGCTGCTGCTTGCGGTGCTTGACCTTGCGGGGCATCAACATGTCATTCGCCTCCCCGGAAATGGGGCGTCTCGCCACCCTGGCGCGTACGGCGCTCGATGGCCTCTTCCTCGTTCAGTCGACGCTCGAGGTCCGGATCGGCCTCGCCGATCAGCGGAGCGGCTGCAGCGGTCAGCTCGTCGGAGCTGGCCACGGGCTCGCCCTCGGGCTTGCGGCGGGCACCACCGGCCGACACGACCCGGCGGGGGCGGGGCGCTCCACCGGTCGGGTCACCGGCGGCCATGGCGGCCTCGCGGGTGATCTTCTCGTCGCTGGAGCTCTTGTAGGGGAGGATGTCGCCCTTGTAGATCCAGACCTTGACGCCGAGCCGGCCGTAGGTCGTCTTGGCCTCGCGGAACCCGTAGTCGATGTCGGCGCGCAGCGTGTGCAGCGGCACCCGGCCCTCGCGGTACCACTCGCTGCGGCTCATCTCGGCGCCGCCGAGGCGGCCCGAGCACTGGACCTTGATCCCGAGGGCGCCGGCCTTCTGGGCGGTCTGCACGGCCCGCTTCATGGCCCGGCGGAAGCTGACCCGGTTCGAGAGCTGGTCGGCGACGCCCTGGGCGATGAGCGCGGCGTCGAGCTCGGGCTGCTTGATCTCGATGATGTTGAGCTGGACCTTGGGGTTGCTCGTGAGCTTCTGCAGACCGGCGGTGAGGCGCTGTGACTCCGCTCCCTTGCGACCGATCACGATGCCCGGGCGGGCCGTGTGGACGTCGACGCGGAGACGGTCACGGGTGCGCTCGACCTCGATGCGGCTGACGGCGGCCCGCTCGAGCTGCGTCGAGAGGTACTTGCGGATGCTGTGGTCCTCGATCAGGTAGGACTGGTAGTCCTTCTCGGCGAACCAGCGGCTCTTCCAGTCGGTGGTGACACCGAGGCGGAACCCGTAGGGGTTGACTTTCTGACCCATGTTGCGTTCGTGCCTCGGCTCAGGAGTTGTTCTCGGAGGTCGACTGGACGTTCCCGGTGGCGGGGGCCTCGGGAGCCTCGGCCGGGACGGCGCTCGGCGCCTCGTCGGCGACACCGGCGATCTGCTCGTCGCCGGCCCCTGAGGCCTCGCGGCGGGAGGCCGAAGCAGCCTGCTCGGCAGCGGCCCGGGACGCAGCGGTCCGGGCGGCGCGCTGGGCGACGGCGGCGGCGGACTTCGACCGGGCCTGCTCGAGCAGATCCTCGGGGAGCCTGCTCACGACCACGGTGATGTGGCTCGTGCGCTTGCGGATGGCGCCGGTGCGGCCCCGGGCCCGCGGCGTGAACCGCTTGATCGTGGGGCCCTCGTCGGCGTAGCACGCCGAGACGTAGAGCTCGTCGGCGGGGATGCCGTCGTTGTTGACGGCGTTGGCCACGGCCGAACGGAGGACCTTGCCGATCGTCGTCGCCGCGTCACGCTCGGACAGGCGCAGGATGTCGGCGGCGTCGGCCACCTTGTGCCCGCGGATGAGGTCGAGCACGACCCGCATCTTGTAGGGCGACGTCCGGACGAACTTCGCCGTCGCCTTGACGTTCACCTCACCGGCGCCGCGACGGCCGCCGGACCGGGCCCGGACGGGCGCCTCGTTGAGCTTGGGACCAGTCATCCTCCGCGCCTCACTTCCGGCCCTTGGCGGCCTTCTCCTGGCCGGCGTGGTACTTGAACGTCCGCGTCGGGCTGAACTCGCCCAGCTTGTGTCCGACCATCGCCTCGGTGACGAACACCGGGATGTGCTTGCGCCCGTCGTGCACGGCGATGGTGTGGCCGACCATGTCGGGGATCACCGTCGATCGCCGCGACCACGTCTTGATGACGCGCTTGTCGTTCTTGGCGTTGAGATCGTCGACCTTCTTGAGCAGGTGCTCATCGACGAACGGGCCCTTCTTGAGACTACGAGGCATGGTGTGGGACCCCTCTCATCGACGGTCGCCGCGGGTGCGACGACGCCGGATGATGAGCTTCTGGCTTTCCTTGTTGCGGTTGCGGGTTCGGCCCTCGGGCTTGCCCCACGGCGAGACCGGGTGACGACCACCCGAGGTTCGGCCCTCGCCACCACCGTGGGGGTGGTCGACGGGGTTCATGGCGACACCGCGGGTCTGCGGACGCACGCCCTTCCAGCGGGCCCGGCCCGCCTTGCCCAGCGTGATGAGCTCGTGCTCGGAGTTGCCGACCTCACCGACGGTGGCCCGGCAGTCGATCGGCACGCGCCGCATCTCGGTCGAGGGCAGACGCAGCACGGCGAAGTCGCCGTCCTTGGCCACGAGCTGGACGCTCATGCCGGCCGAGCGGGCGATCTTGCCGCCGCCACCGGGCTTGAGCTCGACGTTGTGGACGACCGTACCGACGGGGATGAAGCGCAGCGGCAGGGCGTTGCCCGGCTTGATGTCGCTGCCCTGGCCGCTGCGGACGGTGTCGCCGACCGACAGCTTGTGGGGGGCCAGGATGTAGCGCTTCTCGCCGTCCGCGTAGTGCAGGAGGGCGATGCGACAGGTGCGGTTGGGGTCGTACTCGATCGTCGCGACGGTGGCCGGAACCCCGTCCTTGGTGCGACGGAAGTCGATCACCCGGTACTGGCGCTTGTGGCCGCCACCGCGGTGGCGGGCCGTCTTGCGCCCGTAGCTGTTGCGGCCGCCCGACTTGTGGAGCGGGACGAGGAGCGACTTCTCCGGCGTGGTCGAGGTGATCTCGGCGAAGTCCGAGACCGTCTGGAACCGGCGCCCGGCGCTGGTCGGCTTGCGTGTGCGGATGCCCATGAGGTGCCCTGTTCGCTGATCAGTTCTCGAAGAGCTCGATGCGGTCGTCGCCGGCCAGGGTGACGATGGCTCGCTTGGTGTCGGGCCGCTTGGAGTACTGGCCCGTCTTGCGGTTGCGGATGCGCTTGCCGTCGCGGTTCAGGGTGTTCACCCGGGCCACCTTCACCGAGAAGATGGCCTCGACCGCCTGGCGGATCTCGGTCTTGTTGGCGTCGGGCGACACCACGAAGGTGTAGGTGCCGGCGTCGATCAGGCCGTAGCTCTTCTCCGACACCACCGGTCGGAGGATGACGTCGCGGGGGTCCTTCACTGGGCCGCCTCCTCGCTGGCGGCGGCGCCGGGCAGCGTCGCCTTGGTGAACACGACCCAGTCCGAGCGCAGGACGTCGTAGACGTTGAGCTCGCTGGCCTTGATGAGCTGGACCTCGGGCAGGTTTCCGAAGCTCTTGGCGGCGACGTGGTCGGTCTCGCTGGCCGGGTCGAGCACGAGCAGCGTGCGGCCGGCGATGCTCAGCGAGCCGAGCGACGACACGGCGTCCTTCGTCTTGGGGGCGCCGAAGGCCCAGGCGTCGACGACGACGACCCGGCCCGAGGCGGCCCGGTCCGACAGGGCGCAGCGCAGGGCCAGGTTGACCATCTTCTTGGGGGTGCGCTGGGCGTAGCTGCGGGGCTTGGGCCCGAGGGCCACACCACCGCCGACCCAGTGCGGACCCCGGCGGGAGCCCTGACGGGACGTACCGCCGCCCTTCTGGCGCCGGCTCTTGGCCCCCGACCGGGAGATCTCGGCCCGGGTCTTGGTGCTCTGGGTCCCGGCCCGTCGGGCGGCCAGCTGGGCCACCACGACCTGGTGCATGACGGGGATGTTGGGCTCGAGCCCGAACCACGAGGCGTCAGCGGCGACGGTGCCGAGGTCGGCACCGGCGGGGCTGCGCAGGGGGAGAGCGACGCTCACTTCTTGGCTCCCTTCGAGTTCGCCGTGGTCGCCGGGCCGGCCGGCTTGCGGGGCTTGGCCGCCTCCCGGATGATCACGGTGCCGCCCTTGGGGCCGGGCACCGCGCCACGCACGAGCAGGATCTCCCGCTCGGCGTCGGCCTTGACGACCTTCAGGTTCTGGGTGGTGACCTGCTCGGCGCCCATGCGGCCGGCCATCTTCAGGCCCTTGAAGACCCTGGCCGGCGTGGAGCAGGCGCCGATCGAGCCGGGCGTGCGGTGCGTGCGGTGCGAGCCGTGGGACGCCGGCAGACCGGCGAACCCGTGGCGCTTCACGACGCCGGCGAAGCCCTTGCCCTTGGTCACGGCGGTGACGTCGACGAACTGTCCGTCCGTCAGAGCGTCCACCCCGATCTGCTGGCCCACCGACCAGGCCCCGGCGTCATCCACCCGGAACTCGAGCAGCTCCGCCCCGGGCTCGACCCCGGCCTTGGCGAAGTGCCCGGCTTCGGGCTGGTTGAGGCGGCTGGCCTTCACGGCGCCGAAGGTGACCTGGATGGCGGCGTAGCCGTCGCGCTCCGGGGTCTTGACCTGCACGACACGCGCCGGCGCGACCTTCAGCATGGTGACGGGCACGACATTGTTGGCCTCGTCCCACATCTGGGTCATGCCGATCTTCTGACCGACGATCGCTGTTCTCATGGCTGCTCTCGGCTTCTCGACTTATCCCTCGTCCCGCTGGTCCTCGGGATCGATGCTGGCCTGGTCCGCCCAGGGGGCGGCGTGGGTCTTGAGCGACACACAAACGCTCCGCACGGGGGGCCCGGCGGAGCGTCGACTCGGTTGTGCCCTGCAGTTCCCCTACCGACGGCGGGGCTTGCGGAGACGTCGGCCCGATCGTGCGCTCCACCGTGTGGCGGGGCCCCCGATCAGGGCTTGAGAACCCTAGCAGGGTCGCGGGGCCCTCCGAACCGGTCCTGCACCGGATGCGCGCCTGGCGCGGAGCCGGCTCAGGTGACCGGGGTGAGCGGGGCCCGGCCGTCGAGCACGGCGACGACGTTGCGGGCGGCCAGGGTCGCCATCGCCGCCCTGGTCTCGACGGTGGCCGACCCCAGGTGCGGGATCAGCACGGCGTTGTCGAGCTCACGCAGGCCGGGGGCGAGTCGGGGCTCGTGCTCGAACACGTCGAGCCCGGCGCCGGCGATGCGACCCGCCCGGAGGGCCTCCACCAGCGCCGCCTCGTCGACGATCGGCCCCCGGGCCGTGTTCACGAGGAAGGCGGAGGGCTTCATGGCGGCCAGGGCGGCGGCGTCGATCAGGTGGTGGGTCTCGGGCGTGTACGGGCAGTTCAGGGACACGACGTCGGACGTGGCCAGCAGCTCGTCGAGCCCGAGGCGGACGGCACCGAGCTCGCCCGCCAGCTCGGCCGACACGGCGTTGCGGTTCGCGTAGGCGATCTCCATGCCGAAGGCCCGGGCCCGCCGGGCCAGGGCCACACCGATGGCCCCCATGCCGACGATTCCCAGGCGCCGGCCGGACAGGCCGGTGCCGAGCATCATGAACATCCCCCACTGCCAGGGCTCACCCGAGCGGATCAACCGCTCCCCCTCGGCCAGCCGTCGGGTCGTCATGAGGATCAGCGACATGGCGATGTCGGCCGTCGCATCGGTCAGCACGCCGGGGGTGTTGGTGGCCGTGACCCCGTGGCGGCGGCACGCCTCCACGTCGATGTTGTTGTAGCCCACGGCCACGTTCGCGACGACCTTCAGCCCGGGCCCGGCCGCCGCCAGGAAGGCGTCGTCGACCCGGGTGGTGAGCAGCGTGACCACGGCGTCGGCCCCGGCGATGCGGCGGTGCAGCTCGTCGATCGGGATCGGATCGTCCTGCTTCCAGCCCCACACCGAACCCGCCGGGCGGAGCAGGTCCACGCCGGCGTCGGGGATGTGGCCGGCGACGACGATGCTCGGCCGGGCGTTCATGCGTTCGCCCACGCGGCGAAGCCGGCCAGGCCCTCGCCGATGTCGTCCACGCTGATGCCCGAGTAGGCGAATCGCACGTACTGGCGGTCCTCCCCGGGCAGTGGACGCCCGAAGTGGCGCCGGGTGCAGAACGACACCCCCGTCGCCCGCAGCGCCGCGGTGGCGAACTCGGCGACATCGTCGATGCCCTTGCGCGCCATCACGTCGGTCACGTCGGGGAAGAGGTAGAAGGTGGCGTCGGGGCGGGCCACCACGAGCCCGTCCACGGCCGCCAGCCCGTCGACGGCGGCGTCGCGGCGTCGGCGCAGCTCCGCCAGGATCGCCGCCGGGCCGGCCGGGTCGCCGGTGAGCGCTTCGACCCCGGCCGCCTGCACGAAGTGCGTCGTGCAGCTCTCGTCGTTGGTGTTCAGCTTGGCGATGGCGTCGATCACCGGGGTCGGACCGATCGCCGCCCCGAGGCGCCAGCCCGTCATGGCGTACTTCTTGGAGAACGTGTAGAGGATCACCGTGCGCTCGGCCATTCCCGGCAGGGAGGCGATCGAGGTGCTCGTTCCGGCGTAGCGCATCTCGAAGTAGGCCTCGTCGGACAGCACGGCGAGGTCGTGGTGGCGGGCGATGGCGGCGATCGCCTCGCGCTCCTCGTTGGTGCTCTCACAGCCCAGGGGGTTCTGCAGGTCGTTGTAGACGAGGACGCGGGTGGACCCGTCGATCTGGGCCGCGAGGTGGTCGAGGTCGATGGCGAAGCCCGTCGGCGTCGGCCGGTAGCGGTAGGGCTGGGGGCGGCCGCCGAGGTACTCGATCTGGCTCTCGTAGATCGGGTAGCCGGGGTTGGGGAACAGCACCCCGTCGCCGGGGTTCATGACGGCCTGGAGGAACTTGGTGATCACCGGCTTGCCACCGGGCTGCACGGCCACCTGGCCGCCGGTCAGGTCGAGCCCCCGCCGGGCCGCGACATCGGCCGCCAGTGCGTCGCGCAGGACTGCGATGCCCGCCGCCGGGCAGTAGCCGGTCTTGCCCTCGGCGATGGCGCGGTCCATGGCGGCCACGACGTTCGGGGGAGTCGGGAGGTTGATGTCGCCGAGGTGGAACGGGAACACCCGGTGCCCCTGGGCCGCCCACTGCGCCGCCGCCAGGGAGACGGCGAACGCCGTCTCGGTCCCCAGTCGGTCCAGCCGTTCCGCCAACATCATCGCTGCATCTCCGTTCGGCCGTGCCGTTTGTACAAACCGTACAACCGTCCACGACCGGCGGCGAGGTCCTCGATCGGGCCGAGCACGGCCACGAGCACGGCGAGCGCCGACAGCGCCGCCACCGGGTAGGTCACCCGACCGAGGCGGTCCGGACCGAGGACCGACTTGTCCAGCCACAGACCGACGGCGATGGCGGGCGGTCCCCACAGGAACATGGTGAGGGTGCGACGGCTGACCGCCCGGGCCGGCCCGGCGACCCGCTGCGCCCAGCTCGACAGCGGTCGACGCCCGGCCAGGATGGCCAGCAACCAGGCCGCCCCCACCAACTGGGCCGCCATCGGGGTGTGGTAGAGCTTCTCGCCGCTCGCCCGCCAGGCGGGTACCGCCGCCAGCAGCACCACGCACGCCAGGGAGCACCCGGCCAGCACCCCCGTCGCCCGCCCCGACGACCAGCGCCGCCACCAGCCGTCCCAGCGCCCCGGCTGTCCTCCCGACCGGAAGGGCGCCCGCGCGGCCCGGGCGTCGCTGAACTGGGTTCCGAGCTCGAGGTACAGCCCATGCACCATCGCCCCCGACAGCCAGAACGGCACGTGGACCCACGACGTGAACGGCGGGCTGATGGCGACGAGCAAGGTGGCCAGCGGGATCAGCAGCGTCAGCGGACCGAGGACCGTGCGCCACCGGGCCATCAGGGGTGCGGCCAGGACGCACCAGCACAACGCCGTCAGGAACCAGAGGTGCGCCCACCAGCCGGAGCGCCCCGCGCTGCCCGTCACGCCCAGCCACGGGATGGCGAAGCCGGCGAGGCCGCGGACGCTCACCGACATCCCGGGATCGTCGGAGCGCAGATCGCTGGCCACCATCAAGGCGATGGCCGGCCCGGCGAGCACCCACAGCGGCAGCAGGACCCGGCGGACCCGGGACCGCACGACGCCCAACGCCCGGCGCCGCCGCAGGGAGTCGGCCAGCAGGACCCCGCTGACGAAGAACATCACGGGCATCCCGGGCACGATCCACTCGATCCACGGGGCGCCGACGAGCTCATCGCGGTCGAAGGTGTGGAGGGCCACCACCCGCAGGGCGGCGAAGGCCCGCAGCGCATCGAGGAACGGGTCCCGCACCGCCCAGGGCGCCAGGGAGCGGCCGAGCTCGGGGACGTGACCGGTGGTGACGTTCACGATCCGCAGCGTGACGGCGCCACCTCACGTTCAGCTGAGCGCCATGTGATGGACCTGTGAGCGGCGAACGCACGCCGGCCCCGACGCGACTCGGCCCCCACGCGACTCGGCCCCGACGCGACTCGGCCCCGGCACGAAGCCAGGGCCGGTACGACGAGGTCGGCGGGTGGCGCCGAGGAGGAGGGCCCCCGGCACCGCAGCGTCAGCGAGGATGCCGGGGAGGCACCCCGGAGGCGACAGGACCCGCCGACCGGACCCGCCGACCGGACCCGCCGACCGGACCCGCCGACCGGACCCGCCGAGAGGAGGACCTAGACGGTCTGGATCTTGATCTCGATGTCGACGCCGGCGGGCAGCTCGAGGCGCTGCAGGGAGTCGACCGTCTTGGGCGTCGGCTCGATGATGTCGAGCAGGCGCTTGTGGATGCGCATCTCGAAGTGCTCGCGGGAGTCCTTGTCCTTGTGGGGACCGCGGATCACCGTGTAGCGGTGCTTCTCGGTGGGCAGCGGCACGGGGCCACGGACCTTTG
>JBIKWW010000065.1:0-11610 GCA_044356125.1 Acidimicrobiia bacterium | reverse complement strand
AAGCGGTGCATGGCGGTGATGACGAGGTGGGCGCGCTGGCGGTGCCAGGGCCTGGAGGTGAGCTTGGCCCGGCTCTCCACGAGCAGGATCCGGTGGGTGGCGGGGTCGGCCGCGGCCATGGCCCCGAGTTCGGGGTGGAGCTGGTCGCCGAGCACCCACACGGTGGTCCGGGGGGCGCTCCCGGTCCCGCTCGTGGCGGCGGCCGGGCGCCGGGACGGGCTCACGCGGCCCGCCCGTCGGCGCGGGCGACGACGCGCACGGTGCCGCGCCGGGCGTCGAGCAGGAGTCGGTCGCCGGTGGTGATGCGCCCGGCCGTGCGGCCGATGTTGGTGACGGCGGGGACGCCGAGCTCGCGCAGCAGGATCGACCCGTGGGAGAGGTCCCCGCCGGTCTCCACGGCGACGGCGGCGGCCCGGTGGAACACGCCCATCCAGCCGGCGTCGACGGCCGGAGCCACGACGACCGAGCCCGGTGGGATGTCGTCGGAGGGCTCCCGCAGGACCAGCGCCGCGCCCTCGACGACGCCTTCGGTCAGGCCGATCCCGGTGAACGGCCCGGCGTTCCCGTCCCCGGCGGCCCGGTCCCCGGCGGCAGGGTCCCCGGCGGCAGGGTCCCCGGCGGCAGGGTCCCCGGCGGCAGGGTCCCCGGCGGCCCAGTCCCCGGCGTCCTGGTCGGAGGTCACGAGGTCGGGGACGACGACGGCGGCCAGGCGGTCGCGTTCGGCCCGGCGGGCGTCGAGCTCGGCGGGGCCGAACGTGCGGCCCCGGTCGAGGCCGAGGACCTCGTCGACGCGCAGGAGCCAGATGTCGTCGCGGGCGGGCAGCGCCCCCCGGGCCACGGCCTCGTCGGCCAGTCGCAGCAGCGACCGGCGGACGTCGGCGAAGGCGTGCATGGCGGCGTCGCGCCACGCCTCGCGGGCGGCCACGGCGGCGCGGGTGGGCCACCAGAGGGGCAGGGTGGCGAGGGTGAGGATGCGCTCCCGCCACGACACCGGGGCGCGGCGGCGGCCGACCGGCCCGTCGCCCCCGACGGGTCCGGGGGGCTGCTCGGACCAGCGGGGGCGGGCGAGGTCGCTCTCGTACACGCCGCGGTGCCCGAAGCGGGACAGCAGCTCGGCCATGCGGCCCTCCCGCAGGAGCTCGGCCATCTCGGTCGTGACCGTGCGGTGGCGGGCGGCGTGGCGGTGCAGCACCCCGAGGCGGGCCAGGAGGGCCGTGCCCGGGGCGGCGGCCGACGACAGGGGCATCATGCCGGTGACGAGAGCAACATATGCGCGCTGAGCAGTGGTGACGGCGTCCTCCCAGCTCCGGTGCGGACCGGCGCCCAGACCGGTGATCCGGTGGCACCGGCGGCGGTTGGCGGCGACGGCGGCGAGCTGACCGAGCCCGAGGCGCACCACGACCGGAACGTGGCGGGCCAGGCGGGCCGGCTCCGCAGGCCGGCGGCGGGTGGCGGTGCCCCCGAATCCCTGGGCCACGAGATGGGTCGGCAGACCGAGGACCTCGAGGGTGTCCTCGAGCAGCGACAGGTTGATGAACGGACGGCCGCCGCGCACGACCACGAACGGCCGCCGCCTGGGGATGACCGGCGACCGGTCCGACCACCACGACCACAGGTCGTCGGAGCAGGACCCGATGAGCGACGTCATGAACGTCGAGGGGAGGTCGGGGAGGATCTCGCGGTGGTTGGCGACCGTGAGCGTCTCCACCCGACGCAGCGGTGCGGTGATGGGACGGACCTGGACGAGCCAGCAGGTGCGTCCGTCGTCGGCGAACTCGATATCCCAGCCGCGTCGGTCGGGGCCCGGTCCGAAGGTGCGGCGGACGGCGTCGAGGAGCCCGCGCAGCCGCTCGGCCCAGTCGCCGATCGGGCGGGCGTCGTCGAAGCGGTGCAGCTCGACGCGCCGTCCGGGGACGTCGCCGCGGACGAGTCGGTCGGCGAGGCCGTCGGTGACGTTGACGACGTCGACGAGGAAGTCGGGCTCGGTGAAGGCGACACCGGCGTGACGGGCGTCGACCATGGCCATGACGAGCACGTCCCGTCGGAAGCGGCCCGGGTGGCGGTCACCCGAGGCCCGGACGACGGCGATGCGGTCGGCGACCTCCCCGGGGGCGACATCGAGACGCGTGTCGAACCAGCCGGCGAGCGACGCCCCCTCGCCGTCCTCGGCACCGAAGGCGGAACGGACGGCGCAGGGTCCCGACGGGACCGGGAACGCGTCGGGGGACGCGCCGTCCTCGACGATCCAGCCCGCCGGGACGGGCAGTCCGGCCGCGGCGGCGCGGTCGAGCAGCGCGGCCTTGGGGGCGATGCGGGTGCCCGCCGCCCCGCCGGAACCGAGGACGACGACCGTGCCGGTCGTGCCGGTCGTGCCGGTCGTGCCGGTCGTGCCGGTCGTGCCGGTCGTGCGGGTCGCCGCCGGTCGTGCCGGTCGTGCGGGTCGTGCGGGTCGTGCCGGTCGCCGCCGGATCACGGTGGGCTCCCGCCGAGGAGCGAGGCGGCCATGGCCGTGATGCGCTCGGCGTACTCGGCGGGCTGCTCGATCATCGGGAAGTGGTCCCACCCCTCGACGGTCACGGTGGCGGCCCGGGGGAGCACACGGGCGAAGGCGTCGATCTGGGAGGCGTCGAGCACCCGGTCGCCCGATCCCCACACGAGGAGGGCGGGCAGATCGAGCGGCCGCAGGGCGTCGAACCACGGTGCGGTGATGAGGTCGAACATGGCGGCGAAGGGCCGGCAGCGCCGGTACTCGCCGAAGAAGCGGTCCAGGTAGGCGCGGTCGACGGGCCGTTCGAAGAACAGCCGTCGCCACAGCGGCCGCAGGGCCCGGTTGGCGATCAGCCGTCGCACCACCGGCTTGATCCCGGGGAGCGACATGATCCGGGGGAACAGGCGGGTGTCGAGGCGGGCGCCCACGGGGGCGTGGAGGATCAGCGCGTCGACGGCTCCGGGCCGCTGCTGGAGGAGCTCCAGGGCCATGGATCCGCCGATCCCGTGCCCGAGCAGCACGACGGGACCGTCGCCGCGGGCGGCGTCGACGAGCTCGCCCAGGGCCGCTCCCCAAGCTGCCATGGTCGTCATGTCCGGCCGTTCGGGGACGCCCTGGAAGCCCGGGAGGGTGACGGCCCGCCAGACGGCCGGGGCAGGTACGAAGGGCAGGGCCAGCTCGAAGCGCATCGAGCCCCCGCCGTTGCCGTGCACGCACACGACGGTGAAGGGGCCCGACCACGGGGCGGGCGCCGGGTCCGGGCTCATGCGGGCGCGGCCCGGCCGCGGCGGGTGCGGGCGATGCGCAGGAGCTCGGCGGGATCGACGTCGTCACCGGCGTGGCGCCCACGGTGCTCCCAGACGACGGTGGCCCCGTCCGGACCGCTGGCCCCGTCAGGACCGCCGGCCCCGTCAGGACCGCCGGCCCCGCGCTCGACGAGGCTCACGAGGGGCAGGGTCCAGGGATCGCCGACCTTGCGGCCGATGCGGTGGCCCTTGCGGACGGCCCGGACCCCACAGGCGACGGCACCCGGGCCGAACATGGCGGCCAGCCCGCCGCGATCGACACCGAGGGCGCCCTGGATCACGGCGTCGGGATCGGCGACGGCGGCCTCGGAGCCGTCCTCGGCGAGTCCGGCGAACCACGCTTCGCCCTGCTCCCCGCTGCCCTGGTACACGAACACCAGCTTCAGCACACCGGCCGCCGCACGGGCGGCCCCGGTGAGGTCGGCGACGACCTCACCGAAGAACAGTCAGCCGTGGTGACGCAGGACCACCAGGGCCGTCGGCCCCACCGGGTCGAGCTGGTCGAGCAGGGTCGGCCCCTGGAGTCGGGCGCCGACGACCGGCCGGGCGAGGAGCGCGGGGTCGAGCACCCAGGGCAGGGGTCGATGGGCGGAGTCGGGGGTCATGGGGTGCTCCTGGGGGAGAGGGGGCCCACCGCCTGGTGGACGATCACGATGGCCAGCACGGCCCGGGCCGACCAGCCCACCGTGCGCAGCCAGTTGGTGGCGACGAGGCGTCGGTGCGCGCCGGCTTCGAAGCCCGCCGCCAAGGTGCCGTGCGCGGGCACCGACAGACCGGCCGTGGTGAGGTGCACGAGGCCGAGCACGACGACGGCGGCGACGGTGGTGGCCCGGTGGACGCCGGCGGGCGGGGCGACGGCGAGCCACACGGCCAGCACCATCTCGGCGGCCATGACCGGACCGACGATCCAGGTGATCCGGGCCGAGTGGCGAGCGTGGAAGGAGGGCCACCCGGGTCCCGCAGCGGCGGGGAAGAGCGGGTAGTGGACGATCTGGATCGTCCAGATGAGCCCGGCCATGAAGGCCGCCAGCAGGGCATGGACCAGCAGCAGGGCCAGCCCGGGGGGATCCATGCCCGCCACCGTAGGGGTGGGCCGGTCCCTACCGGGAGCCGGGGGACCCCTGCGTCCAGCGCCAACGGGTGGCCCGGGCGCTGAACTCCTCGGGGGTCTCGATGATCCCGAAGCCCCGCTCGGGGATCATGAGGAAGGAGGTGTGGGCGCCGAGGAACTCGGCGATCCCGTCGGCCGGCATGCCCATCTCGGCGCCGTACTTGGCGATGTAGGCATCGATGGCGGCCCCGGTGGCGGGTTCCGCCCGGGGCCCGGCGGGGACGGCCACGCCTTCGATCGAGACGACCTCGGAGGTGGAGTCGGCGGCCACCGTCATGCGGGGGTTGGCCCGGAGGTTCGCAGCCTTGCGGGAGGCCCCGTCGCAGGAGAACCAGAACCGGTCGTCGGGCAGCCAGACCCCCCACACGGGCATGGCATGGGGCCGGGCGTCGGCCGACGCGGTGACGACCCAGTACGAGCGGGAGGCCACCAGTCGCTGGCGCGCCCACGCCCACGGGAGCGCCCCCTCGACCTCGCGGGGCACCCCGTAGCCCGCCATGTCGGGCCGCTCGACGGTGGGCTCGTTCATGATCGGGTCGTGCTCATGCGGCGCTGGCCGCCCGCTCGCGACCGTCGGCGTGGCCCTCCACGTCGATGCTGGGCAGCAGCCGGTCGAGCCACCGGGGGAGCCACCAGTTGCGCGCTCCGAGGAGCTCCATGGTGGCCGGCACGAGGATCATGCGCACCACGGTGGCGTCGAGGAACACGGCCATGGCCAGGCCGAGGCCGAAGAGCTTGATCTGGCGGTCGGCCTCCAGCAGGAACGAGCCGAACACGAAGACCATGATCGCCGCTGCCGCCGTGATCACCCGGGCGGTCGAGGCCAGGCCGTCGGCGACGGCGGCGGCGTTGTCGCCATGACGGTCGAACTCCTCGCGCATGCGCGACATGAGGAAGACCTCGTAGTCCATCGACAGGCCGAACACGATGGCGAACATCATCATCGGTGCCCACGGCTCGATGGGGGCGCCCGCCCCGAGGCCGAAGAGGTCCTTCAGCCAGCCCCACTGGAAGACGGCGACCACCACCCCGTAGGCGGCACCGATCGACAGCAGGTTCATGACCACGGCCTTGAGCGGCACGAGCAGGGACCGGAACACGGCCATCAGCAGCAGGAACGACAGGAACAGCACGGCCCCGAAGAACACCGGCAGGCGCTGGCCGATGAACGTCGAGAAGTCGATGTTGGCGGCGACGTCGCCGGTGACGTTGACCTTCATGGCCGTGTCGCGCTCGACGGCGGGCAGCACGTCGGTCCGGAGCCGCTTGACGAGGTCGACGGTGGCCTGGTCCTGGGGTGACGACGCCGGCAGCACCTGCCAGAGCAGGGCCGTGGGCCGCTGGGGGTCGTTGGGGATCGGCGGGGTGGCGAACGCGACGCCATCGACCCCCTGGACCGCCCGGGTGACCGTGGCCCCCAGTTCGGCCGTGGACCCCTGGGGCAGGCGGGCGGTGAGCACGAGCGGGCCGTTGAAGCCGGGTCCGAAGCCCTCCGAGACGAGGTCGTAGGCCTTCTTGGTGGTGCTGCCCTCGGGGTAGTTGCCCTCGTCGGCGAAGCCCAGGCGGAGGGAGAACACCGGGACGGTCAGCACGAACAGCGCCAGGAACCCGAGGACCGCCATGGGCCATGGACGGCGCTGCACCACGCGGCTCCAGCGGTACCAGAAGGTCTGGTCGGCCGGCTTGGGGGCCCGGCGCGGCACCTCCCGGCGCAGCGGGGCGACGACGAAGCCGAGCAGGACGGTGACCAGGGAGAGGGCCAATCCGGCCAGTGCCACGATCGGCTGCTTGATGCCGACGCCGAAGAGGGCGACGGAGAGGCCGCCGGCGGCGATCAGGCCCCGGTAGCGGGTGACCTCGACGCGGTGCTGGGCGAACCCGAGCAGCGCCGGCAGCAGGGTGACGCTGGCGATCATGGTGAAGACCACCACCACGGCGGCCCCGATGGACAGGCCCCGCACGAACGACAGCCCCATCAGGAGCATCCCGAGCAGGGAGATCACGACGGTCACTCCGGCGAACAGCACGGCGCGTCCGGCCGTGGTCAGCGCCGTGACCGTGGCGTCCTCCCAGCTCTCGCCCTCGTGGACGGCCTCCCGCCAGCGGGTGACGATGAACAGGGCGTAGTCGATGCCCACCCCGAGCCCGATCATCACGCCGAGGATGAGGGTGAAGTCGGGCATGGAGATGGCGTGGCTGAGGAAGGTGACGACGGCGGCGCCGATGCCGATGCCGGACAGGGCGGTACCGATGGGCAGGCCCATGGCCAGCACCGACCCGAAGGCGAGGATGAGGATGACGATGGCGAAGGCGAGGCCGATCACCTCGCTCTCGGGCGGCTCGAACTCGGCGAACACCTGGCCGCCCAGCTCGGTCCGCAGGCCGTCCAGGTCGGGCTTGAGCTCCTTCACCCGCTCGGTGAGTCCGATGAAGTCGCTCTGGTCGAGTCCCTCCGCCAGCGTCACCGTGGCGAAGGCGATCTTGCCGGCTCCGGGCCCCTGCCGGGAGACCTGCTGGGCGCCCTGCTCGCTGTAGGGGGAGGTGACGGCCTTGATCCCGGGGAGCCTGGCGGCCTGCTCGACCATCGTGGTGATGGCGGCCTTGACGGCGGGGTCGTCGATGCCCTGCTCGGCCCGGTACACGAAGCGTCCGGTGAAGCCACCGGCGCCGCCGAACTCCTGGGTGAGGATCTCGAAGCCCGCCTTGGACTCCGAGTCGGGCAGGCGGAACTCGGTGCGGTAGGCGGTGCCCACGGCCCTGCCGGCGGCGTTGAGCGCCACGATGGCGACGACCCAGGCCAGCAGGACCAGGCCCCGGCGGCGGAAGCAGAAACGGGCGAGACGGGCGAGCATCGTGGGGTCCTTTCCGGGGACGGATCGGCGAGGGGTTCCTGGCGGGGTCGGGCCGGTGAGCAGGGCAGGTGGGTCGGGTCGGTCAGGCGGACCGGGGAACGGGCAGGCTCGCCGTGTCGGGCAGGCTCGCCGTGTCGGGCAGGGCCCGGCCGTGGTCGCTGACGCCGTCGAGCAGGGTCGACAGCATGAGCCGGGGCACGTCGCGAGGGGCGACGAGGCCGGCCGCCGTGGCGTGGAGGGCGGCCAGGCCGAGCCCGTCGAGGGCCTCGACGACCCATCGGGCGGGGACGTCGACCCGGATCTCGCCCCGGCGCTGACCCTCCTCCACCCAGTTCGTCCACCGGGCCAGGATCCCCTCGGCCCGGGCATGCAGGACGGTGTCGGCCCGGGAGGCGGGGGAGACGGTGAGGAAGGCCAGTGACTCGGCGACCGGGTAGGCGACGGGCACCAGGGCCTCCAGCGCGGCCCGTCCCACCAGGCGGCGGGCGTCGATGTCGTCGGTGATGGTGGTGAGGCGCTGCATGGCCCGTTCCACGATGGCCGCCTCCAGGAACTGCCGGGTGGGGTAGCGGCGGTGCAGGGTGGCCCGGCTGATCCCGGCGGCGCGGGCGATGACGCCCATGCTGGCGGACGGGTCGAGCGCCAGGGCCCGGCCGACGGCGTCGAGCAGCCGGTCGTCGTCTCCGGGATCGGCGGTCACGGCGAGCACGATGACGAGTGAGACATCGATGTTGCAAGTGAATGTGACGTGATTCACCGGGGGTCGACGCCCCTGCGGTTCCCTAAGGGTTCCCTAAGGCCACGTGAAGCCTGGCGTAAAGGGCCCGTTCACCGATTGCCCACCGCGCCGTCACCTGCGACTGATGGCGCAAACCCCCCGTCCCATCATCCCCGGAGGACCCATGCGTACCCGCATCCTCGGCCTCGGCCTGGCCGCCGTCGCCCTCACTGCCGCCGCCGTCGCCCCCAGCGCCCAGTCGGTCACGCGCACGACCAAGAAGTCCGCCGCCCGCACGACCACCACGGCCAAGCCGGCGGCGCCGGCCACCACGGCGGCGCCCGCCACCACGGCGGCCCCGGCCACGACCGCGGCCCCGGCCGCCGGCGGCAAGACCCTCGAGGACATCCGCAAGCGCGGCAAGATCGTCGTGGGCGTCAAGTACGACGTGCCCCTCGTCGGTCTGAAGAACCCGGTCACCGGCGACGTCGTCGGCTTCGACGTGGAGATGGCCAAGATCATCGCCCGGGCGATCTTCGGCAAGGCCGACTCGAAGAACCTCGAGCTCATCGAGGCGATCTCGGCCAACCGCATCCCGTTCATCGTCGACGGGAAGGCCGACATCATCATCTCGACCTTCACCATCACCGACGCCCGCAAGCAGCAGATCGACTTCGCCGGCCCCTACTTCGTCGCCGGCCAGGACATCCTCATCTACAAGGTCGACCAGGCGTCCATCAAGAGCGTCGCCGACCTCAACGGCAGGAAGGTCTGCGCGCAGACGGGTTCGACCTCGCTGAACAACCTGCGGGCCCAGGCGCCCCGGGCCAGCCTGATCGACCTGCCCACCACGGCCAACTGCGTGGAGGCCCTGAAGGACGGTCGCGTCGATGCCGTGTCGACCGACGACATCCTCCTCGCCGGCTTCGCCGAGAAGTTCAACGCCTTCGCCCTCGTCGGCAAGACCTTCACCGTGGAGAACTACGGCATCGGCCTGAAGAAGGGCGACACCGCCTTCCGCAACTACCTCAACGACGTCATCGAGTCCTCCTACAAGGACGGGAGCTGGAAGAAGGCCTTCGAGTCCACGCTGGGCAACGCCGGCGTCAACACCCCGACGCCTCCCAACGTCGACCGGTACGCTCCGCTGCCCTGATCGGCTGCGTCCTGGGCCGTCGGGCCGACCCACCCCCTGGGTCGGCCCCGCGGCCCGCCCGACCGTCTTGCGCCCGACCGTCCCTGCGCCGCCCCGAACCACCTGAAGCCCCGAGATGGACGTCGTCGTCGACCGCCTCCCCGATCTGCTGCGTGCCCTGCGCACGACGCTGCACATCACCCTGCTCGGGTTCCTCATCGGTTCGGTGATCGGCCTCGCCGTCGCCGTGCTCCGGGTCAGTCCGATCCGGCCGATGCGCCGGGTGGCCAGCGCCTACACGTCCCTGATGGTGAACTCGCCGCTGCTGTTCATCGTGTTCCTCGCCTTCTACGGCACTCCCAAGCTCGGGTTCCTGATCAACGAGTTCCGCACCGCCGCCCTGGCCACCGGCCTCTACCTCGGCGGCTACATCGCCGAGGCCCTGCGCGCCGGGTTCAACACGGTGAGCAACGGGCAGGCCGAGGCCGCTCGGGCCATCGGGCTCTCCTTCACCCAGGTCCTGCGCCACGTGGTCCTGCCCCAGGCGCTGCGCTCGTCGGTGGGTCCGCTCGGCGTGCTGCTCAACGCCACCTACCGCAACGTGGCCGTGGCCGGCGCCATCGGCGTCAACGAGCTGGTGAAGGTCGGCCGGGTGGCGGGCGAGGAGACGGCCCGCCAGTACCCCTTCTACGTGTTCATGTTCGGAGCGTTCGCCGTGCTCGGGCTCCTCACCGGAGGGCTGGCCAACTGGCTCGACCGCAAGGTGGCGGTGCGCCGATGAGCCGCCGGACGTCGCTCCTGGAGCGGATGACCACGCCGCCGCCTCCCCGCCCGGGAGAGCTCAACCTCGTCGAGGAGCTCGGCCCCCGGGGCCGTCGGCGGGCCGCGCTGGCCACGTTCGTGTTCCTGGCCGTACTGGTGGCGGCGGCCGCCTGGGCGGTGTGGCGGTTCCAGATCCGGGGCCAGTTCGAGGCGGAGCTGTGGCGGCCGTTCCGCCAGTGGGCGATCTGGCGGTTCCTGCTCGAGGGGCTGGCCAACACCCTGAAGGCGGCACTGGTGGCCGAGCTGCTGGCGCTGACCATCGGGGTGCTGATGGCGATGTGGCGCACGCGGCCGACCCCGGCCGCCCGCTGGCTGTCGACCGTGTACGTCGAGGGCTTCCGGGCCTGTGCGCTCGTGCTGCTGATCAGCTTCTGGTTCTTCCAGCTGCCCCGGCTCGTCGACGGCTGGTCGATCTTCCGTTACGCCTTCGCCGCCGTCGTGATCGGGCTCACGCTCTACTACTCGACGGTGTTCGCCGAGGTGGTGCGATCGGCGCTCAACTCGCTACCCCGGGGTCAGTCGGAGGCGGCGCTGTCGATCGGACTCACACCCGCCCGGGCCCAACGGCTGGTGCTGCTCCCGCAGGCCCTGCGCCGGGCCCTGCCCAACCTGATCACCCAGTCGGCGTCGCTGCTGAAGGACACGTCGCTGGGGGCCCTGATCGTGTACCCGGAGCTGCTCAAGCAGGCGAGCATCGTGGGGGAGTTCGGGAGCAACCAGCTCCAGACCTTCATCGTGGCCGGGGTGATGTACGTGGCGACGATCGCGCTCGTCACCTCCGTCGCCCTGCGCCTGGCCTACCGGACCCGGCGTGCCTGACCCGACCGGCCCCGAGAACCCCCGAAACCCCGACCGACGAGGACCCGCCGTGGCCGCCAGCACCCCGCCCTCCCCAGATGCCCCGTCCGCCCCTCCGGCGGGGACCGACGTCGCCGTCGATCTGCTCGAGCCCCTCCACGGCGACGTCCTCGTCGACGTCGACCACATCGACAAGTGGTTCGGCGACCACCACGTGCTGCGCGACGTCAGCCTGCGGGTGGGTCGGGGCGAGGTCGTCGTCGTCATCGGCCCGTCGGGCTCGGGCAAGTCCACCCTGTGCCGCTGCGTGAACCGGTTGGAGACGATCCAGAACGGCCGCATCACCATCGACGGCCAGCCCCTGCCCGCCGAGGGCAAGGCCCTGGCCCGCCTCCGTGCCGACGTCGGCATGGTCTTCCAGTCCTTCAACCTGTTCGCCCACAAGACGATCCTGGAGAACGTCACCCTCGGGCCGATCCGGGTCCGGGGGACCGCCCGGCGGGAGGCCGATCAGCAGGGCATGGAACTGCTGGCCCGGGTGGGCATCGCCGACAAGGCGGCCCGCCACCCCGCCGAGCTCTCCGGGGGCCAGCAGCAGCGTGCCGCCATCGCCCGGGCCCTGGCCATGAACCCCAAGGTCATGCTCTTCGACGAGCCCACCTCGGCGCTCGATCCCGAGATGGTCAACGAGGTGCTCGACGTCATGCTGGAGCTCGCCGCCCAGGGCATGACGATGATCGTGGTCACCCACGAGATGGGCTTCGCCCGTAGCGCCGCCCACCGGGTGGCCTTCATGGACGGTGGGCAGCTGGTGGAGGTGGGGCGCCCGGCCGAGTTCTTCGGCGCCCCCCGCACCCGCCGCGCCCAGGACTTCCTCTCC
>JBIKWW010000537.1:0-3316 GCA_044356125.1 Acidimicrobiia bacterium | reverse complement strand
AGATCGTATGCAGCATCAGCTAGAGATGAGCTTACAAAGCTTGTGGAAAGAGATGGCTTTGATAAAGTTCAAATCCATGTGCTTGCAACACTTACAAGGTTAAAGCAAATTTGTTGTCACCCTGCCATTTTTGCTAAAGAGAGCGCTGAGGTCGGAGATTCGACTAAATATGAAATGCTTTTAGAGATGTTGCAAACGCTTATCGAAAGCAAGCACAAAACAGTTATTTTCTCTCAATACACAAGAATGCTTCAAATTATGAAAGCCGATTTTGAGCAAAGAGGGATTAAGTTTTCCTATCTAGATGGCACAAGTAAAAACCGGTTAGAAGTTGTGAATGAGTTTAATGAAAATCCAGAAATTTCGATTTTCTTAGTCTCGTTGAAAGCTGGGGGAACTGGCCTTAATCTTGTAGGCGCAGATACAGTGATTCACTACGATATGTGGTGGAATCCTGCTGTGGAAAATCAGGCAACCGACAGAGTCTATAGAATGGGACAGACGCAAAATGTTTCTGTCTATAAATTGGTGACTTTGAATACTATTGAAGAAAAAATTGTCGAGATGCAAAAACGTAAGAAAGGAATTGTTAAAAAAGTCGTCAGCTCCGATGACGAGATTATGTCGCGCTTGACTTGGGAAGATGTGCTTGAATTATTACAAGCGTAAAAATTTCTATATAGGTAAAATGAAATAATGAAAGATGCAGAAGCGTTAAAAAAGAATATCAAAAAGTTTCAAAAAGCTGCTTTTGATAAATGGCAAAGCGTGACAGGCTTATTTAGTAGCGATATCGGGATCGACTTAGGTACTGCAAATACGCTTGTTTATGTTCGTGGAAAAGGGATTGTTTTAGCAGAGCCTTCGGTTGTAGCAGTTGATGCGACTACGAACGAAGTGCTAGCTGTTGGTCATAAAGCGAAAGCAATGCTTGGTAAAACACCAAGGAAAATCCACGCAGTAAGACCGATGAAAGATGGTGTCATTGCCGACTTTGAAATTGCAGAGGGGATGCTTAAAGAGCTTATAAAAAGAGTCACTCCCGCAAGAAGCATTTTTAGACCAAAAATTTTGATAGCTGTTCCTTCAGGGATTACCGGTGTTGAAAAAAGAGCTGTTGAAGATTCTGCTATGAGAGCAGGAGCGCAAGAAGTCATACTCATTGAAGAGCCTATGGCTGCTGCAATTGGAGTTGACTTGCCTGTGCATGAACCTGCAGCAAGTATGATCGTTGATATTGGTGGGGGTACGACAGAAATTGCAATTATTTCCCTTGGTGGTATTGTTGAATCAAGATCTTTAAGAATTGCTGGGGATGAATTTGATGAGTGTATCATTAATTATATGAGACGCACATATAATTTAATGATAGGTCCTAGGACTGCAGAAGAGATTAAAATTACAATCGGTTCGGCATATCCTTTAGGAGAAAACGAGCTTGAAATGGAAGTACGAGGACGAGACCAAGTTGCGGGTCTTCCGATTACAAAGAGAATCAATTCTGTTGAAATTAGGGAATGTTTAGCAGAACCTATTCAACAGATCATCGAGAGCGTCAAGCTAACTTTAGAAAAATGCCCTCCTGAACTTGCAGCAGATCTTGTTGAAAGAGGAATTGTTTTAGCAGGTGGTGGCGCTTTAATTCGCGGCCTTGATAAATATTTGATCAAAGAGTGTGGTCTTCCGGTGATTATTGCCCCAAGTCCTCTTTTAGCTGTTTGCTTAGGGACAGGAAAAGCGCTTGAATATTTAGACCGTTTCAAAAAGAAAAAATCTTTTGCCCGTTGATTGAGTCATTTATCAATAACATCCAAAATCTCTGTGCGCCTGATAAGGTCCATATTTGTGATGGTTCGGAAGAAGAATTTAACGCTGTTGCTCTCCTTTTAGAAAAACAGGGAACTTGGATTTCTTTAAAAAAAAGAGAGGGCTCATTTTATGCTAGATCGGACCCAAATGATGTCGCAAGGGTAGAGTCTAGAACTTTTATTTGCTCTGAAAATAAAGATGACGCAGGCCCTACAAATAATTGGAAAGATCCCAAAGAGATGCGAAGCATTTTAGGAGATCTTTTCAAAGGCTGTATGAAAGGGAGAACCATGTATGTGATTCCTTATGCAATGGGGCCTAAAAACTCTCCCTATACAAAATTTGGTATCGAGATCACAGATTCTCCTTATGTTGTTTGTAGCATGAAAATTATGTCCCGAATCATTAAGATCGATGAGGGGAAAGATTTTGTCTTAGGTGTGCATACAGTTGGAAAGCCTTTGCATG
This sequence comes from Acidimicrobiia bacterium, assembly GCA_044356125.1. Classification (GTDB taxonomy): domain Bacteria; phylum Actinomycetota; class Acidimicrobiia; order Acidimicrobiales; family JANYDT01; genus JBIKWW01. Next base: position 1,039 of record JBIKWW010000537.1, on the reverse strand, counting down.
AAGGGGAAAAAGATGACCCTTGGCCTTGCAATAAAGAAAAATACATTGCTCATTTTCCCGAAGCAAAAGAGATTTGGTCTTATGGAAGCGGCTATGGAGGAAATGCTCTTTTAGGAAAGAAATGTTTTGCTCTTCGCATAGGATCAAAAATCGCAAAAGAGGAAGGGTGGCTTGCTGAACACATGTTGATCATGGGATTAACAAATCCTGAGGGTAAAAAAAAATACATAGCTGCAGCTTTCCCAAGCGCCTGTGGAAAAACAAATCTTGCGATGTTAACGCCTAGTCTTAAAGGGTGGAAAGTAGAGTGTGTGGGTGATGATATTGCTTGGATGCATTTTAGAGACGATGGAAGACTCTATGCAGTTAATCCGGAAAACGGATTTTTTGGAGTAGCTCCCGGAACGTCAGAGAAATCAAATCCCATCGCTATGAAGATGATTGAAAAAAAGACAATTTTTACAAATGTGGCTCTAACGAAAGAGGGTGACGTTTGGTGGGAAGGGATGACAGATGAAGCGCCAGAAGAATTAATTGATTGGAAGGGAAATTATTGGAAAAAGGGTTCAAAGGAAAAATCTGCGCATCCAAATTCTAGGTTCACAGTATCAAAGCATAGCTGTCCTATCTATGACATCCTCGGGGATGATCCTCAAGGTGTGCCAATTGATGCGATTATCTTTGGAGGAAGGCGGTCTACACTCCTCCCACTTGTTTTAGAAGCTTATAGCTGGCCAGAGGGCGTTTTAATGGGGGCCTCACTTTCTTCGGAGATGACGGCCGCTGCTGAAGGTGAGTTAGGCGCTCTTAGACACGATCCTTTTGCCATGCTCCCTTTCTGCGGCTATCACATGGGAGATTATTTCCAGCATTGGCTAGATTTAGAAAAACCTCATCGAAAAATGCCTCAGATATTTAGCGTTAACTGGTTTCGAAAAAATGAAAAAGGCGAATATATCTGGCCTGGCTTTGGAGAGAATGCAAGAGTATTAAAGTGGATCTTTAACCGGATTGAATTGGAAGATCAGGGAAGAAAAAC
>JBIKWW010000064.1:0-11681 GCA_044356125.1 Acidimicrobiia bacterium | reverse complement strand
CCTCGTACCGCTGGTGGACGGGCGCGGCGTGGAGCGCGTCGACCTGGCCGCCGGCCCCGACGGTCCCGGTCGGCCGCACCGGCATCGCCGCCGGGGCTCCGGGGGCCGGTCCGGCGGTGCCGCGCCGACCCCGGCTGCCGGCCTGGCTGAGCCCGCCCGTGCTGGTCGCGTCGTTCGTGTCGATCCCGGTCATGGTCCTGCTGGCCGTGCTGTCGCCGCTGTCGGTGGCGCTCGGCTTCGTGCCCGTCCTCATCGTGCTGCCCGTGCTCACCTGGCTCGACCGGGTCGAGCCCGAGCCCCGGGCGGCGCGGGCCCACGCCCTGCTCTTCGGTGCGCTCGTGGCCCCCCTCGTGGCCGGGGTCGTCAACACCCTCACCGAGGCGGCGTCCACCGCGGCGGTCGCCGCCGTCGTGTCGGCACCCGTCATCGAGGAGATCATGAAGGGCCTCGCCGTGGTGTGGGCGGCCCGCCGCCGCGAGATCGACGGCCTCATGGACGGCATCGTCTACGCCGGCTGGGCCGGGCTGGGGTTCGCCGTCGCCGAGGACTTCCTGTACTTCACGACCGCCCACGGGGAGGGTCAGCTCGTCGGGGTGTTCGTGGTGCGGGCCCTGCTGACCCCGTTCGCCCATCCGCTCTTCACCGCCTGGACGGGCCTGGCCGTGGCCATGGCGGTGACCCGCGGCCGGCCCCTGCGCACGGCGTGGTGGGGGTTGCTGGCGGCCATCGCCACGCACGCCGCCTGGAACGGATCGCTCACGCTCACCGACGAGGTGGGCAACGCCACCATCCTGCTCGTGGCCGCCGTCGCCTTCGTCGGTCTCTTCGCCGGCGCCGTCGGCCTCTGCCTGGTGGTGCGGCGCCGGGAACGGGCGGTGTTCCTGGCCGGGGTTCCGGGTCTGGCCGCCCGGTACGGGCTCGACGCGAACGAGGCCGCCGTCTTCGCCAGCTGGCGCACCCTGCGCCACGTCCGCCGCACCATCCCCCGGCAGCGGCGCCGCGACTTCGACGCACTCCACGCCGGCCTGGCCCGCCTGGCCGCCCTGGAGCAGCGCCTCGATGACGGGCGCCCGGTCGATCCCGTCGACCGGGAGCGCCATCTCGACGTGCTGACCCGCTCGCGGGACCTGCTGCGGCGCCGCGCCTGAACGGCGCCGGACGAACGGTGGACCGGCCGCCGCAGGCCGGTCAGGCCCCGACCAGGGCCAGGATCTCGTCGGCGTAGAGCTCGAGACGGCGCGGCCCCATGCCCTCCACCCGGGCCAGGGCCCGGGCATCGGTGGGGCGGGCGGCGGCGATCGCCTGGAGGTGCTTGTCGTGCAGCACCACGTAGGCGGGGACGCCGTCGCGCCGGGCCCGCTCGCCGCGCCACGCCCGCAGGCGCTCGAGGAGGGCCGGATCGGCCCCGTCGACCCCGCCCGGCGAGAACCCTTCGACCCCGGCCGGCGAGGACCCGCTCCCGCGACCGGTCGGGCGCGTCCCGGGGCCTCTCGACGCGCCCGCACGGCCGACCGGCGACGGCGCCGACGCCGGGACCGGCGGGGGCACCACCGACGGATCGAGCTCGGCCAGGAACCGGGAGGGGCGCTCCTCGTCGGCCAGCACGACCACCCGCTCGATGCCCCGGGTGAGACCGACGTGCAGCACCCGGCGCTCCTCCTCCACGTCCTCGGTGAGACGGTGCGGCACCAGTCCCTCGGCCACCCCCACCAGCACCACCACCGGCCACTCCTGGCCCTTCACCCGGTGCACCGTCGCCAGGGTCACCACCGGTTCGGCGCCGTCGGTCAGGCGACCGGCCACCGGTCGGGCCGGGGACCGCTCCCCCGGTTGCTCCCCCGGTTGCTCCCCCGGTTGCTCCCCCGGTTGCTCCCCCGCCGTCAGTGCTCCCTCCGCCGCCCGGGACCGGCCGAGGATCCCCCGCAGCCAGGCCTCGAACCCGGCCGGGTCGGGATGCAGGTCGGCCACCTGCTCGAGCGCCTCGAGGTCGTCGAGATGGGAGGCGGCGGCCTGGGCGTCGAGGGTGCTCATGGCCTCACCCAGGCCGACGCGCACGCGCACGGTGCGCAGGATCGAGCGGGTCGTGCCCGACCCCGCCCGCCGGACGAGGTCGAGATCGTCGGCCAGCGCCTCGACCTTGGCGGCCACCTTGGCGTCGTCGAGCCGCCCGGCGATGCGGCGGATGTCGGTGACGGTCACCGTCGGGGTCCGGAACCACCGGTCGATCCACACCGGCAGGCCCCGCGACGGGCGGCGCAGGATCTCGAGCACATCGGCGGCGGCGAAGGCCCCGGGCGCCGTGGCGATGCGGAGGTAGGCCAGCGCGGCCCGGGTTCCGGTGCGTTCGAGCACCCGCTCGTCGAGGGTTCCGGCGACGGGCACGCCGGCCTGGGTCAGGGCCACCTGCGGGGCGAGCAGCAGGGAGTTGACGCGGGCGAGCACGGCGATGTCGCCCGGGGCCGTCCCGGCCGCCCGCTCGGCCGCCACGACCTCGACGAGACGCTCGGCGGCCGCCGTGGCCGGGTGGGTGACGATGCGCAGCGCCGGAGGGGATCCGGGGGCGTCGGTGCGCCCGGCCCGGATCACCTTGGGGACCCGGCGGCGGTTGTGGGCGAGCAGGGCCCGGGCGGCGTCGACCACGGCCGGACGGCACCGGTAGTTGACCTCCAGCGGGTGGTCGGCGGCACCCGGGAAGAGCAGGTCGAAGCCCAGCAGGAAGGCCGGGTCGGCGCCGGCGTGGCCGTAGATCACCTGGTCGTCGTCCCCCACGCCGAAGACGTCGAGGGCGGGCAGGGCGAGCAGCCGGATCAGCAGCACGTGGGCCGGGGTGAGGTCCTGGAGCTCGTCGACGAGCAGGTGCCGGTGGCGCGCCTGCTGGGCCCGCCGGAAGGCCCCGTCGGCGAGGAGACGCTCGACGGCGGCGTAGACCTGCTCGTCGAAGTCCACCGCGCCACGCCGGCGGAGCTCCTCCCGGTAGCCGGGGAAGGCGTCGGCCAGGCCGGGCACGTCGTCGCGCTCCTCCTCGACCACGGCGGGGTCGACGAGCCCCAGCCGCACCCGGCCCAGCGCCTCCAGGTACGGCCCGATCGGGTCCACGTTGGCCCGCCGCCGGGGCGCCGGGACCAGACGCTCGATCACCCGCCGGACCTCGCGCTCCTCCAGGACCGGGGGACGCCCGAGCAGCTCCCAGCCGAGCGCGTTGAGCGTGACGACCCGGGGCCGGAAGCCGGCGCAGCGCTGGGCCAGCTCCTCCTGGGCCCGACGGTTGTAGGCGACGGCGCAGACGAGGTCGCGCTCGATCCCCCGGTCGCCGAGGAGGTGGCGGAGCCGTTCGGTGAGGACGCGCGTCTTGCCGCTGCCGGCGGGAGCGACGATGCGGGCCGGGCCCGAGCCGTGGGCGACGGCGGCGAGCTGGTCCGGGGCGAGGGCGATCTCGGGACGCGGGGCCTGGGGGGAGGGGGCGACCCGGAGGCGGCCGAGATCGACGCTCTCGGCGTGGATGTGGGGGAGCTCCAGCGGGGCCCGCGGGCCGCCGTCGATCCACAGCTCGCGTCCGTCGACGACGACGTCGGCGCCGCCTCCCTCGGTCGCTCCCAGCCGGGCAGCCTTGCGGGCCCACCACCACACCGGCGTGGCGCCGCCCCGGGCGTCGTAGGTGTTCGCCCAGATCAGGTGGTGGAGGCGGTCCCCCGGGAGGTCGTGGGCGGGGTCCAGCGTCCAGGGCTCCACCGCCTCCGACACCGGCGTGCGCCATCGGGCGGGATCGGTGTGCAACCGCAGGACCACCGGCGTGCGGGTGGCCCAGGCTCGGTGGAGCGCGTCGACGCAGGACTCGTCGCGGACGTCGATCTCGGGGCGGCCGGCCCAGGCGGCGGGGACCGGGTCCTGCGCTCCGACCACCACGCCGCGTCCCAGCAGCGCCGGGCCCGGTGCGGTCATGGTGCGCCGGTGCCGGCCGGAGCAGGGCCGGTGCCGGCCGGAGCGTTGGCCGCTGTCGCCGCCGCCTGGGACGCCTCCTCGGAGGCCTCCTGGGAGGCCGACCCCACGAGCTGGCGGATCTCCTCGGGCGGGTCGAGGGAGGCGAGCACGGTGAAGTCCTGGTCGGCCCCGACGGGATCGTCGAGGTCACGAAGGCGCAGGATCCCCCGGAACGCCCGGGCGTCGGGGTAGTTCGGGTCGGCGGCGACGGCCTCGTCGAGGCGCCGTCGGGCACCGTCGATGAACAGGGCCCGCTGGCCGGTGTCCTCGACGCCCTGGGCGACCAGCCGCAGGAGCCAGGCCGCGTACGTCGGGGCCTCGACCAGCGTCGGGTCGAGCTTCCAGGCCGAGTCGAAGTCCTGGATGGCGGCCAGGCGGTCGGTGGTGAGGTTGTCGCGGGCGCTCTGGAGGAGGCGGAGGGCGGCGTCCTGCTCGGCGGTCGTCGCCCGGGTGACCCGGTCGCCGCCGGTGAGCAGCGCGCCCTCGGTCCGCTCCCCTGCCGACCGGGCCACGAACAGCCCGGCACCCACCGCCGTGGCGACCACCGCAGCGACCGTGACCAGGCGGGTCAGCCCGACCCGTGGGCGCGCCGCCGAGCGAGGAGGAGCCGCCCCGGACCCGTCCGGGGGCGCCCCCGCTGGGACGCCTGCCGGGAGCCCGGGCACGGGCTCGGGGGGGATCGCCCCGCCGTGCTCGATGCGGCGCAGCACCTCGGCCGCCCGGGCCGTGTAGTCGGCCCGGAGCACGGCGTGGTCGGCCTGGTCGAGGTCGCCGGCGGCCAGCTCGCGGTCGAGATCCTCGATCGAGCGCAGCAGGAAGCGCCGCTGCTCGTGGAGATCGGCGAGATCGTCGTTCACGGCTGCACCGCCGGCGGCTCCGTGACGTCGGGGGACCCGGCCGCCGTCCGGCGCAGCTCCCGGGCGACGAGGGCCCGGTCGGCGTCGGTCGCCGTCCGACGGGAGGGCCGCCAGCGGCGGAAGGCCAGCGCCAGGAGCGCCCCGGCGGTGACGGCGACGACGACGGGGAGCACCCATACGAGCGATCCGGCCCCGGTCGCCGGGGGCACGAGCAGCTCGTCGTCGCCGTAGGTGATCCGGATGTACTCGAGGATCTGAGCCTCGTCCTGCCCGGCGCTGACCCGACGGAGGATCTCGTCGTAGATGGCCCGTGACAACCCGGCCTTGGAGTCGGCCACGGACTGGCTCCGACAGGTCGGGCACTTCACCCGGTCGGCGATGGCCGTCGCCCGCTGCTCCGGTGTCGACGGCCCTCCGTCGCTCCTCGCTCCGATGATCAGCGCGCCGATGATCAGCGCGCTGAGGATCACGAGCGGCGCCCAGCGCCGGATGGCCGGCCGGTCCGGGCCGCTCACGACGCCGGCTCCGCCGTGTCACCGGGCCCGGCGGGGGCTCCGGCGGTGGCGGGGGAGGTCCCGCTGCCGCCGGCGGAGGCGTAGAGGCGCCGACCGGTGGCCAGCGCCCCTTCGAGGTCCTCGAGGGAGACCTGCCTGGCCTGCTTCCAGAGCACCTGGCCGGCCGGGCTGATGAGCATGGTCTCCGGCACGCCGGTGATGGCGTAGTCGACGAGCAGCTTGGAGTCCTGGATGACGGGCCAGGACCCGCCGCGCTCGGTGAAGAAGCGGCGGACGTCGCTGCGGGCGTCGTCGAACACCGCCGACACGAGCACGACGTCGGACCCGGCCTTGACGTTGCGCTCGTGGAACCGCACGAGGTCGGGGTGCTCGCGGACGCAGGGGACGCACCAGGACGCGAAGACGTTGAGCACGACCCACCTGCCGCGCTGCTCGGCCAGGCTGAAGCGGGACCCGTCGAGCACCGATTCGCCCGAGAAGAGGGGTGCGTCGCGCCCGAGCAGCGGGCTGGTGGCGTCGCGTTCGACGGCCGTCTGACGGGTGGCGAGCACGCCCACCAGAGCCACGACGGCCAGCCCGACGACGGCCGCGGCGATGCGCTGGGCACGCCACCCGCGACGCCCCGACCCGGCGACCGACCCGGCGACGGACGCGCGCTCGACCCCGGTTGCCTCGACGTCGTCGTTCATCGTCCGCTCCCGGCGCCGATGAGGAGCCGGTCGTCGTCGGCGAAGGCGATGCTGGCCGGGTCGGTGGCCCGCCGACGCCGCCCCGGGACGATCGACAGCACCGTACCCACCCCGCACAGGATCCCGCCGATCCACAGCCACAGGATCATGGGCTGCACGGTGAACCCGATGACGGCCTCCCCGTCGTCGCCGTCACGAGGCGACGAGATGAGGGTGAAGTACAGGTCCTTGGTGAACCCGGTGCGGACCGACGGCGTGCCCACCGCCTCCCCCGCCGACGAGAACCGCCGGATCGAAGGGGCGTCGATGCGGCCGCCGTCGGTGCGGACCCGGGCGATGACCGCCGAGCGCCCGCTCTCGCCGGTGGTCCGCTCGATCCCCAGGTACTCGATGCGGTGCCCGAACGCCTCGGCCGACTGACCGGGCTGGAGGCGCAGCTCGGTCGTGTGGCTGAAGCTGCGGCTGGCGGCGAGGGCGACGGCGATGAGCACCACCCCGAGGTGGACGACCATGCCGCCGTTGGCCCGTCCGACGAGACCGAAGAGCGGGGACCGCCGCTGCCGCCGGGCGGCCCGGGCGGCCAGGACCAGCTGGCGCAGTGCGGCCCCTCCGGCGAAGGCCCCGAGGGCGAAGGTGATGAGCGCCCAGCCCCCGCGCAGGCCCCCGGCGACGCAGCCGACGACGGTGACGGCGGCGGCGGCCATGGGCCACTGCAGCCGGGTGCGCAGCAGCTCGGCCCCGGCCTTGCGCCAGGGAAGGGCGGGGGCGACGGCCATGAGGAACAGGAGCGCGATGCCGATCGGCCGGGTCATGCGGTCGAAGTAGGGCTCCCCGACCGTCAGCCGGTCCCCGTTCCACGCCTCCACCAGGAGCGGGAACACGGTGCCGAGGAGCACGACGAAGGCGAAGGCCCCGAACAGGAGGTTGTTCACGAGGAACGAACCCTCGCGGCTCACCGGGGAGTCGATGGAGCCCACCGATCGCAGCCGCTCGCCCCGCCATCCGATCAGCCCGACGGACACGAGCACGATCGCCGTGAAGGCCCCGAGCAGCCAGGGACCGATCTCGGAGTTCGAGAAGGCGTGGACGCTCTCCACCACCCCGGACCGGGTGAGGAACGTGCCCAGGATCGTGAGGGCGAACGTGGCGCAGGCCAGGGAGAGGTTCCAGACGCGCAACATGCCCCGGCGCTCCTGCACGAGCACCGAGTGGATGTAGGCGGTGCCGGTGAGCCAGGGCAGCAGCGAGGCGTTCTCGACCGGGTCCCATGCCCAGTAGCCGCCCCAGCCGAGCACCTCGTAGCTCCACCAGGCCCCGAGCACGATGCCGAAGGTGAGGCACCCCCATCCGATGAGGCTCCACCGACGGGTCTCGAGCAGCCATCCCTCACCGAGTCGGCCGGTCACGAGCGCGGCGACGGCGAAGGCGAACGGGACCGTCGCCCCCACGTACCCCAGGTACAGGAAGGGCGGGTGGATGGCCATCAGGATGTGCTCCTGCAGCAGCGGGTTGGCGCCGCGGCCGTCGAGCGGAGTGGTGGCGAGGGTGGTGAACGGGTCCGCCGGGCCGATCATCAGCGCGCTGAAGAAGGCGCCGACGATCAGCATCACGACGAGCGCCCAGCCCACGAGCGGGTCGGTGAGCCGACGGCGGAAGCGCAGGGCCACGGCGACGGTGAACCCCGCCAGCACGAGCGCCCACAGCAGGATGGACCCTTCGAGCGCGGCCCACATGCCGGTGATGCGGAACAGCAGCGGGGTGCCGCGGTCGCTGTTCTCGGCGACGTACTTCAGCGAGAAGTCGTGCGTGATGAGCGCCTGCTGCATGGCGGCGACGGCGGCGACGGCGCCACCGGCGCTGCCCCAGACGTAGCTGCGGGCCATGAGCAGGGCCCGGGCCCGACCGGTGCGCAGGCCGACGAGCAGCGATCCGGCGCCGAGCACGGCGCTCACGAACATCACGATCACGCCGAGGCGCCCGACGGTTTCGACCACGGAGGCTCCTAGGCGGCGTCGGAGGACGGGTAGCTGCTGACCCGGTCGGGGTTGTCCTGCCGGTACTGGTTGGAATGGCGGACCATGATGCGGTCACTGCGGAACAGCGCCGGGCCCGGGGCGTCCGCGAACGCCCCCTCGAGCACCACCGGGATGTTCGGCTGGAAGAGCTCGGGCGGGTCGCCACGGTGCTCGACGTCCACTGACCGGCCGTTCTGCTCGATCGTGAAGGTCACCGTCGTGCGGCCCTCGACGGTCCGCTTCTCGATGGACCCGTCCACCACGATGCCCTCGATCCGGAACCGGCGCGTCCCCAGTTCGGGCCGTTCCGCGAGGGCCTGGTCGACCTCCCGGAAGTAGAGGGTGGCGTCGCCCAGCCCGCGCAGCATGACGAAGCCGAGCACGACGACCACGGCGCCGATGAACCCCCACACCCGGACCCTGGACTTCACGGTGCCAGCCCTTCCCGCCCAAGCGGAACGTCGCTCCGGGGCCCGTCGCCACCGACCCGCTCGCCGCTGACGTGACCGTCCTGGACGGCCAGGAGCTGGGCGGCCACCTCGCGCGAGCGAACGACGATCCAGGCCAGGTATCCGCCGAGCACGACGGCGGTGGCCAGGTAACCGGCGATGGCGTAGCTCACGGGCGACCCCCTTCGAGCACCCGGGTCCCGGCCGCAGCCGGAGCCGTGGGAGCGGCGGTGGACCGTCCCGACGCCTCGGCCCGACGGGCCCGGAGCGCAGCGTCGAGGCCGCCGTCGGCCAGCTCGTCGCGCCAGCGCTCCAGGCGGGCGCGTCGGATCAGCAGCCAGACGTAGGTCAGCGTGAAGGCGACGAAGCCGAGCAGCAGCGTCACGAGCTGCACGCCGACGATCTCGGGGTCGAGGATGTCGGGCTTCAGCACGGATGGAGCCTGGTGCAGGGTCTTCCACCACCGCACCGACATGTGGACGATCGGCACCTGGGCGACGGCGAGGACGGCGGCGACGGCGGTCCGCCGCGCCCTCGTCTCCACGTCGGCGGGGAGCCGGCGGACGGTCGTGACGCCCAGGTAGACGAGGAACAGGATCAAGGTGGTGGTGACCCGCGCGTCCCAGGTCCACCACACACCCCAGGTGGGCCGCCCCCAGAACGAGCCGAGCAGGAGCGTGAGCCCCGTGCACACGACCCCGATCTCGACCGAGGCCCCGGTGAGGTGGTCCCAGCGGGGGTGGCGGGTGCGGGGCCACAGCCACAGCAGGCCGGTGACGGCGGCGACGATGAACGCCAGGTAGGCCACCCAGGCGATGGGGGCGTGGATGTACAGCAGGCGGACCGACTCGCCCAGCACGACGTCGGGCCCCGTCACCACGAACCCGAGGAAGGCGGTGGCGACCAGCAGGGCGACGGCGGCCGCGCCGGTCATCCAGGACGCCAGGTCGACCCGGGAGCGCTCGACGTCAGGCACCCTCCCATTCTCTCGCGGCACGGATCGTCCCGGTTCCCCCCGGGACAGCGGGACCGATGGCCTGGTGCACCGCGGGTGGGGGCGGGTCGGACGCCGGTGGATCGGGCGCCGGCGGATCGGACCCAGGCGGATCGGGCGCCGGCGGATCGGACCCCGGCGGATCGGGCGCCGGCGGATCGGACCCCGGCGGATCGGGCGCCGGTGGATCAGTCGTCGGTCAGCGACCCGTAGGCGCTGGCGCCGAGCCCGACGGCGACCACCGTGGCCACCAGCAGGAGGCGCACCCAGGGCCAACCCTCCCCGGGGCGGCCCTCCAGGGCGGCCTGCCAGGCCCGGACCGCACCGAGCAGCACGGGCAGGGACACGGGCATGACCAGCACCGGGAGCAACGTCTCGCGGACCCCCGTGCCCCCGGCCAGCGCCCCGTAGAGCGCCCCGGTGGCGGCCAGGGCGACCACGGCGAGCAGGGCCGACGTGAGCAGCACCGGCCATCCCCGCAGCGGGGTGTCGTAGAGGATCACGGCGGCGGCGGTGAGCACGAACAGCACGCCGACCACCTGGACGAGCAGGGCCAGCGCCTTGCCCAGGAACACCGAAGCCGGGTCGAGCCCGGCCAGCCGCAGGGCGTCACGGGATCCCTCGGCCGACTCGATCGCCGCCGAGCGCTGCATGGCCAGCACGGAGCAGAGCAGCACGGCGACCCACAGCAGCCCGGGCACGACCAGGGCGACGGGGACCCCGGAGGTCCGGGCGTCGGCGACGTTGGGATCGCGCACGACGAGCGTGTCGAGGGCGAAGGCGAAGACGACCAGCAGCGTGAGGGCGACGGGGAGGATCTGGCGGAGGGCGACCTGGCTGCGCCGCTCGATGCGGAGGTCCTTGGCGGCCACGAGCGCGGCGTCACGCCACATCGCCGACCTCCTCGCGGCCGGAGAAGCCACCGGCGATGTGGACGCGGCGGTGGGCGATGCGGGCCGAGCGCTCCAGGTCGTGGGACGCCAGCAGCACCGCCGCTCCCCCGGCCGCCGCCTGCGCGGCGAGGGCGTCGACGAGATCGCGGCCCTCGGCGTCGAGTCCGGCGTGTGGCTCGTCGAGGAGCCAGACCCGGGGGGCCCGGGCGACCAGGACGGCGAGCGCGGTGCGCCGGCGCTGCCCGGCCGACAGCGACGCCACCCGCTGACGGACGAGCCGCCCGGTCAGCCCGCAGTGCTCGAGCGCGGCGTCGACCCGGGCCGGGTCCCCACCGGCGGCGCGCACGGCGAACCGCACGTTCTCGTCGACGCCCAGATCGTCGTAGAGGCCCGAGGCGTGGCCCAGGACCCCGACCAGGCGCCGCACCGCCCGCCGGTCCCGGCGCAGGTCGCACCCGGCGACCACGGCCTCGCCCCTCGTGGGCCGCAGCAGCCCGGCGCACAGCCGCAGCGTGGAGGTCTTGCCTGCGCCGTTGGGCCCCGTCAGCAGCACGACCTGGCCGGCGTCGGCCTGCACGCTCACGCCGGACAGGACCGGGAAGCCACCGGCCAGCGCCACCACGTCACGCAGGTCGACGAGCCGTTCGGGGGGCGCCGAGGCGAACTCCGGCGCCGGTCCGGAGGCGCGAGCGGGCCGGGTCACGAACCACACGGTAGGCGGGACTCCAGGGGCGCTGGGGCGGCGACGATGATGAGCGGTGATGAACGGGACCGGAGGTGGCGACGCCGGCGAGGGGACACGGAGGACCCACCCGCCCCGACCGCGACCGACCGCCCGGGAGTGGGGGAGGCGTTTCGTCTCGGGCGTGGGCCGCACCTGCGTCGGGGTCGGCACGCTCCTGCTGCTGTTCGTCGCCTACCAGCTCTGGGGGACGGGCCTGGCCACGGCCCGCGACCAGCGGCACCTCGAAGCCGCGTTCGACGCCCGCCTGGCCGACCTCGGCATCACCCTGGGCGACCCCGAGACCGGCACCCCAGCCGACCCGGTGCCCCCCTCCCCCGCGGTGCCGTCCGCCGCGCCCACCGTGAAGCCCACCGCGCCCATCGTGACGCCCACCGCGCCCATCGTGACGCCCACCGCGCCCATCGTGACGCCCACCGCGCCCATCGTGACGCCCACCGCGCCCATCGTGACGCCCACCGCGCCATCCAGCGCGCCAACCAATGCGCCCACCGTCGCCGTCCCGACCACCCGACCGGCCACCGGGGAGACGGGGAGCCGCGACCGGCG